>JAJKIB010000194.1 GCA_021154745.1 Mycobacterium sp. | reverse complement strand
CCGCCACCCAGCCCATCCCGGTCTGCACCACCGGGTGCTCGATCCCGACCAGTTCGGTCAGCGGCGTGCGCAGCCTGCTCATCGCACTTCCTTGTCGCGCATTGACTTCGGGTCGATCACCTCACGGATCAGCTTCTGCTCGTGCTCGGTGGGGAGTCGCGTCGGCTCAGCGGCATCCAACTCATGAACCTCGAACGAGGTGTTCTCCCGGACCTGGTCGGCTTCCACCACCGGATGCAGCGACACGGCCCGCATCTGGTGGTCGGGACCGTTGAAGTCGAACACTCCCAGGTTTGTCACCACCCGATACACGTTGACGAACCGGTACGCCGGATTGTCCGGATCCACCTTGTCCCAGCCGATGCCGGACACGACGTCCACAGAGTCACCGAACACCCGCTTGGAGTGATTGCCGACCCAGTAACTGGTGGCATGGTTGATGGTGTTGCCCGGCGCGCCACGGACGCCGAACATCTGCCGGGTCGGGTGCTGCAATGGACCGAACGCCGACAGGTTCTGGTTGCCGTAGCGGTCAATCTGGTTGGCGCCCATGACGACATGGCGCCGGCCCCAGGCCAGTGTCTCGAAAACTCGGCCGAATGGCATCCAGCCCTCGATCGCGCCGACCACGCCGAGTGCAGGGGTATCGGCCATCAGTCTGGCCTCCCCGTCGGTGAGCAGGATGTCGGGGGAGAACGTCAGCCGGGCCAGCCGGGCGCCGATCGACACCATGTTCGCCATCGGGCTGACCATGATCTCGCCGGCGTCGCGAAACAATTCGGCGCACGCGACGGCGCACACCTCGGCACGGGTCACGGAAATCACTGCGGCTCCTGGAATTTCCGGACAGCGGCCTGGTAGTCGGCCTCACTGCCAGACAGATAGGTTGCGATGAACTGTTGCCACATCTGGTCGGACGCCGCGGCCTCGGCATAGTGGCGCTGGAATTTCTCGTCGCGGCGGTAATCCGGTTCGGCGGTGGTGAAGTGGGCGCCATTGGGCGCCTCCACCACGCTGTCGACCATCATCCGGTTGATCAGCAACGCCTGTGGTGGAACTGCCTTGACGAGTTCGTCGGTCGGCACCACCCGCTCGACCGACAGGTAGCGCCTGTCGGCGGCCATTAGGTATAGGTCGTCGAAATACGGGTCGATGCCGGTGTAGGCGGCATTGCCTTGGGCATCACCGAGATTCATGTGCACGAATGCGGCGTCGAGCCGCAGCGCCGGCATCGCGATGAGTTCCTCGTATCCACCGTCGGTGGGATACGGCGACTTCACCGTCTTCAGTTCGTCGCCCCAGAACCTGCGAACATCGCTGCCGAGGCCGGCGCGGATCGGCAGGAACGGCAGTCGCTGTGCCGCCGCCTGCAATCCGCAGCGCAACATGCCCTCGTCCATCTCGCGCGCCTCGATCGAACCGCTGGTGCGCGCCTTGGCAAACCACGGGTCGTAGAACGGCGGCGAGTCCAGTGATACGAAGCCGTAGTAGACGCGTTTCACCTTCCCGGCCGAGCACAACAGGCCGACATCCGGCCCCCCGTAGCTGACCACCGTCAGATCCTTCACAGGGGTGCGCAGCAGCGCCCGCACGAAAGCCATTGGCTTGCGCCGGGATCCCCAGCCGCCGATGCCGACCGTCATGCCGCTCTGGATCGCTGCGACGGCCTCGTCCAGGGTGGTCCGCTTGTCGCTCATGCCTTGTCCGATCCCTTGGCGGTGCCGGCGAACGCGTCGCGGTGCTCGTCCGCCACACCGGCGAGGTTCAGTTCGAACGTAAAGCCTTGCTCCATACGATAACTCGAGTTCACCTTCTGCACGTCGATGAGGTTCAGGGCTTCCTTTGCCGCCCGGATCACCCGGGTGTCCTTGGCGGCGATATCGCGCGCCACGCGCAGCGCAGCCTCGTCCAGATCAGGTCGTGGCACCACCTCGTGCACCGACCCGAAGTGATGCAGCGTCGCGGCATCGACGGTGGCCGCGGTGAAGAACAGCCGTCGCATCATGTGCTGGGGCACCAGCCGCGACAGGTGGGTGGCCGCGCCGAGCGCGCCTCGTTCCACCTCGGGCAGTCCGAACGTCGCGTCGTCGGAAGCGACGATGACGTCGGCGTTGCCGACCAGGCCGATACCGCCGCCAACGCAGAAGCCGTTGACAGCCGCGACCACCGGCACCGCGCATTCGTAGACGGCGCGGAACGCCGCGAAGCAGCCGCGGTTGGCGTCGATGAGCGCAGTGAAACCCTCGGTCTTCTGCATCTCCTTGATGTCGACGCCTGCGTTGAAGCCTCGACCCTCCGCGCGGAGAATCACGACATGCGTCCCGGGGTCGTCGCCCGCCGTGGTGATGGCGTCGGCGAGTTCGAACCAGCCGCGCGACGGAATGGCGTTGACCGGCGGGTAGTCGACGGTGACCGAGACGATGCCCGGTTCGGTGATCGTGGACGTGATTGGCATTGCACTTCCTGGGGTCGGTACCTAAGCAAGCACTTGCTTGGTACGCTAGCACAGTGACCGATGCCGCTGACATAAACCTCGGACTCAAGGACAGGGTCGTTCTGGTGACCGGTGGGGTCCGCGGCGTCGGTGCCGGCATCAGCGCCGTCTTCGCCGACCAGGGCGCAACAGTGGTGACGTGTGCACGCCGCGCGGTCGACGGACTGCCCTACGAATTCCACTCCTGCGACGTGCGGGACGACGACGCCGTTGCCGCGCTGATCGCAATAATCGTGCAGCGGCACGGGCGGCTCGACGTCGTGGTCAACAACGCGGGTGGATCGCCGTACGTGCTCGCGGCGGACGCGTCGGCGAAATTCAGCAGTAAGATCATCGAACTCAATCTCCTTGGGCCGCTTTCGGTTTCACATCATGCCAATGCGGTGATGCAGGCGCAGGAACGCGGCGGGTCGATCATCAACGTCGGCAGCGTCAGCGGCCGCCGGCCAACTCCCGGCACGGCCGCCTACGGCGCGGCCAAGGCGGGTGTCGAAAGCCTCACCAGCACACTGGCGGTCGAGTGGGCACCGAAAGTGAGGGTCAACTCCGTCGTCGTGGGCATGGTGGAGACCGAACAATCGGAACTGTTCTACGGCGACGAGGAATCGATCGCCGCGATTTCGGCCAACGTGCCGCTCGGCCGGCTTGCCAAACCCGTCGACGTCGGTTGGGCCGCAGCTTTTCTGGCGTCCGACGCCGCGTCCTACATCAGCGGTGCGAACCTCGAAGTGCATGGGGGCGGCGAGCCGCCGCATTACCTGGCCACAACGAACGCAATCAAGTAAGGAGACTCCAGATATGGGTTTGCTCGACGGCCGGGTGGTCATCGTGACGGGGGCGGGCGGCGGTATCGGGCGTGCGCACGCGCTGGCGTTCGCCGCTGAGGGCGCACGGGTGTTGGTCAACGACATCGGCGTGGGACTGGACGGCTCACCCGCCGGTGGTGGAAGCGCCGCCCAGGGCGTCGTCGACGAGATCACCGCCGCCGGAGGGCAAGCCGTCACCAGTGGGGCGAACGTCGCCGACTGGGAGCAGGCGGCCGGCCTGATCCAGACCGCGGTCGACACCTTTGGCGGCGTCGACGTTCTGGTCAACAACGCCGGCATCGTGCGCGACCGGATGTTCGCCAACACCAGCGAGGAAGAATTCGACGCGGTCATCGCCGTTCATCTCAAGGGCCACTTCGCCACTATGCGACACGCGGCGGCCTACTGGCGGGCGCAGTCCAAGGCCGGCAAAACGCCCGACGCCCGAATCATCAACACCAGCTCTGGCGCGGGCCTGCAAGGCAGTGTGGGACAGGCCAATTACAGCGCCGCCAAGGCAGGGATCGCAGCAATGACGCTGGTGGCCGCCGCCGAGATGGGCCGCTACGGTGTCACCGTCAACGCGATCGCGCCGTCGGCACGAACGCGGATGACCGAGACAGTTTTCGCTGAGATGATGTCGACTCAGGGCAACGATTTCGACGCCATGGCGCCGGAAAACATTTCGCCGCTTGTGGTTTGGCTTGGCAGCGTCGAATCTCGGGACGTGACCGGCAAAATGTTCGAGGTCGAGGGTGGCATCATCCGCGTGGCCGAGGGCTGGGCGCACGGACCCCAGGTCGACAAGGGCGCCCGGTGGGATCCGGCCGAACTGGGCCCAGTGGTCGAGGATCTGCTCGGCAAGGCCCGTCCGCCGGTGCCGGTGTACGGCGCGTAGGAGCTTGCCGTTCGGTGTGCCCGACTATGAGCGACAACTGCGTTTGCCCGGGCCATCGGCGTAGCGCGGGTCGGTTAATCAGCGACAACGTGGTGCTATCACAGCAGTCCACGGGTTGTCGCTCCAAGGCGGGCACGGCGCTTGTCGTCTGGAAGGGCTTCGCGTCGGCGCAATTGAGCGGGCGCCTAGTTCACCTATCCCTGTCAGGCGGCGAAACGCTGGTGCACCCGGTACGCGACTGTTTGAAGTACACACTGCCGGCCTTCCTGGTGCCGTTCGCGTTCGTGTTGACCGATAGCGGGCAGGCCCTCCTCGGTCTGCGCTCGTTCGGCGACATGGCATGGACAACGATGGTCGCCGGGCTGGCAGTCGACGCCCTCGCGGTGGTAACCGGCGGTTGGCTTTTTCGCCGTGCCGGATGGCCCGAGCGGATCAATCTCATTGCTGCTCGCAGACGACCAACGGAATCACCCGATCCGTCGCATCCCGATACCCCCGGTACGGCGGATATATCCTGATCAGCTTGGGCCAGTAGCGCTTTCGCTCATCATCGGTGGCGTCACGTGCGACTAGATCGAGGTGTTGCCCGCGGATCTGAATATGCACCTTCGGATTTGCCTTCAGGTTGCGGTACCACTTCGGATGATCGGCGCGGCCGCCGAACGACGCCGGCAGCACAACCCGATCGCCGTCGCGCAGATACAGCGTCGGCGTGACGCGCGGTTGGCCCGTCTTGCGCCCCGTCGTGGTCACCAGCGCCGCAGGAAACCAGAGCAAACGCGCGCCCAGGCGGCCGTTCGTTCGCTGATAGATCCAGATGTGGGCGCGCGCGAAGTACTTGAGCAGCAGTGCCAGCATCTTCGAATTGCGGATCCATCGCCGCTGGGTCATGCCCTACTGTCTTGCCGCGAAGCGCGAACTGCAAACTACTTCTTGAGGCGACGGCTGCCGCCGTGCCAATCCTCTTCCTTGCCAACCGTTTCGGCGTCGATGCCGAAACTTGCCAGCTGGGGCCGTTCTCGCAGGCTGCGTTTGATCTCGGCGAAACCGGGGAAGGCGGCCAGCGCGATGACGTGGTCCCAGAGCGCAGCGGCGTCGTCGGCCGACGGCAACCTGCTGATCACGGGCCCGAAGAACGCCGTCCCGCGCGGTGGCTGAAAGTGCAGGATCGGGGTGCCGACGTCGCGCCCCGTCAGCGCCAGCGCCTCCTCGGTTTCGGTCCGGATCTCGTCGTCGAACGAGGCGTCGTCGAGCGCTGCCGCCAGTTCGGCGGGCAGCCCGGCCTCACGCAACAGCGGCTCCAGCAGGGGTGCTGTCCCGAGGGCCGCGGCGGACAGGCCGTCGCGCGGGGTGTCGAACAGGCGCGCGCCCAGGGCCTCGTAGAGTTGCGGGATTGCCTCGCGTCCCTGTTCGGAGCGCAGCCGCGCAAAGACCCGCAGCAGCCGCAAGCCGGCGGTGTGTTCGTCTTCGTAGTGCTCGGGGAAGTGTGTCGCGTAGTCGACATTGGCGTTGAGGAGCCGCAGCGAGATGAACCGCCAGTCCACCCGGTGGTCGCGCTGCGCGGCTACCATGCGCACCCACTTGCTGGTCATCCAGGCGAACGGACACACCGGATCGAAGTAGAAATTCAGGTCGGCCGCGTGCGGGGAATCCATGGCTCCATTCTGCCTGGGGCGTTGATTGAAGATTTTCGCCAACTCCCTGACGGGCTGGTCGTCGTCGGTGATGCGTTCTGCGGTTTCAATCCGATCTACGGCCAAGGAATGACGATCGCCGCGCTCGAGGCGATTATCCTGCGCGACTGTCTGCGCCAAGACAACTCGGCGCTGCCTCGACGCTATTTCCGCGCGGCCGCCAGGAAGGTCGGTGTGGCATGGCAAACGGCCGTGTCGTCGGACCTCGGCCTACCGGGCGTGACCGGCTCGCGCCCATTGGCGATGCGGCTGACGCACGCGTATCTGGAGCGGGTGCTGACCGCTGCAGAAAACGACCCAGCCGTCACAGAACAGTTCTTGAGGGTCAGCGGAATGATCGACACCCCGGCGCGGCTGTTGAGGCCGGCAATGATCTTTCGAGTTGCCAAGGGCCAAAGGGTGTTTCGCGTCCGAAGAACCGAAGTGCAGCCACCGAGTGCTAAGGCTCACACACCACCAGCGGGATCGTGCGATCGGTCCAGGACTGGTAGTCCTCGTACGTCGGATACATCTCGACGAGCCTGGGCCAATACTTGGCGCGTTCCTCGTCGGTGGCATCGCGAGCGGTGAGGTCGAGCACCTCTTTCTTGATCTGCACTTGGACCTTCGGATTGGCCTTGAGGTTCAGGTACCACATCGGGTTCTTGTCACTGCCGCCCTTGGACGCCGCCACCACCACCGTGTCGCCGTCGCGGTGGAAGTACAGCGGGCTGATGCGCGGCTGTCCGCTCTTGCGCCCGGTCGTCGTCAGAAGCACGACCGGGATGCCCTGGAAGTTACTGCCGAAACCCTCACCGTCGCTGCGGCGGTACATAAAGGTGTTGATCTTCGACATCCATTTGATGAAGAAGTCCGCGGGCTTCGTATCCATGAAGCGGGGACGAGACTTTGGCATCCGCCGATCCTAAGACTTGGTAATGAACGGGCGGATGCCCGCGCGGATGTGATGGATCTGGCCGTCCTCCGCGGGAACGACGAACGTCTCGTCGATGTGGGCACCCACCCGCCGGCCGGCGAGCGACGGTTTCGTCACCAGATCGAACCGTGCCCGGACGGTGTCGCCGTCCACGGTGAACTCTGGCACCGTCGTGGCCTGGATGATGCGGTACTGCAGCCCGCGATTGAGGCTGCGGCGCAAGTGATCTCCCGAGAATCCGGTCTTGAGGCCAACCTCGATGCGGGTGCAGCCGGGTGCGAACGGGACCTTGTCGGCGTCATGACCGACCAGCGCATCGATGTAGGCCTGCGCGGCCGCGATCCGTTCCGCGTCCGACGCCGGCATCAGATCCGCTCGATGATCGTGCCGGTGGACAGCGCGCCGCCTGCGCACATCGTGATCAGCGCCGTGGACTGGTCCGTGCGCTCCAACTCGTGCAGTGCGGTGGTGATCAGCCTGCTGCCGGTGCTGCCGACCGGGTGGCCCAGGGCGATCGCGCCGCCGTTCACGTTCACCCGCGCCATGTCGGGCTCGTGCACGCGCGCCCATGACAACACGACGGACGCGAAGGCCTCGTTGATCTCGACGAGGTCGATGTCGCCCATTTTCATGCCGGCCTTCTCCAACACCTTCGCCGTCGACTGGACCGGGCCGTCGAGGTGGTAGTAGGGCTCGGCGCCGACCAGTGCCTGGCTGATGATCCGGGCCCGTGGCCGCAGGCCAAGCGCCTTGGCCTTGTCTTCGTCCATCCACAGCACCGCTGCGGCGCCGTCGGAGATCTGCGACGAGGTGCCCGCGGTGTGGATTCCGCCCTCGATGACCGGGTTCAGCGCGGCGAGGCCCTCAAGCGTGGTGTCACGCAGGCCCTGGTCGCGGGTGACAGGTGCGCGTTCGGACGTCGGCTGCTTGTTCTCGTCGAGCACGGGCGCCTCGATGGGACTGATCTCGCGGTCGAAGCGGCCCTCGGCCCATGCCTGCTTGGCCTTCTGCTGTGATTCGAAGCCGAAACGGTCGATGTCCTTGCGGGTGATCCCGCGCCGCTTGGCGATCCGCTCCGCAGCGGTGAACTGGTCGGGCAGGTCGATGTCCCACGACGCCGGCCGAAGGATGCTGCGATCGGGACCGGCGTTGGCGCCGAGGCCGACGCGGCTCATGGCCTCGATGCCGCAGGCGATGCCGATGTCGATGGCACCAGCGGCGATGAGGCCGGCGACCAATCCATTGGCTTGCTGGCTGCTGCCGCACTGGCAGTCAACCGTCATCGCGCCGACGTGCTCGGGTAGGCCGGCGACCAGCCAGCTCACCCGGGTGATGTTGTTGGACTGTTCACCGAACTGTGTGACGCAGCCGCCGACAACCTGCTCCACTTCGCCGGCGTCGATGCCGGCCTTCTCCACAACAGCCTTCTGAACGGCGCCGAGCAACTCGGTGGCGTGCAGGCCTGACAACCATCCGTTCCGCTTGGCGATGGGGCTGCGGGTGGCTTCAACGATGACAGGGTTACCCATTCCGTCAGGCTAGAACACGTTTCATTACTCTGACAAGCGACGATGACGTCACGCCTTTGATCTGCGTCGGAGGCATGTTTCAATGGCACTAGAACACGTTGCAGTAAGGAGTGCACGCATGCCCTGCCCGAACCTGCCCGAGGGCTTCGACTTCCTCGATCCCGACATCAATGTCACGGGGTTGCCCGTCAAGGAGCTCGCCGAAGTCCGTAAGTCTGAACCCGTTCACTGGGTTGACGTGCCCGGCGGCACCGGCGGTTTTGGGGACAAAGGCTACTGGCTCGTCACCAAGCACGCCGATGTCAAGGAGGTGTCGAAACGCAGCGACGTTTTCGGCAGCTCGCCGGACGGCGCCATCCCGGTGTGGCCGAAGGAGATGACGCGCGACGCGATCGACCTTCAGCGCAGTGTGTTGCTGAACATGGACGCGCCGCAGCACACCCGGCTGCGGAAAATCATCTCCCGCGGATTCACTCCGCGCGCCGTGGGCCGCCTGCAGGAGGAACTCGACCAGCGCGCCCAGAACATCGCCAAGGCGGCGGCCTCGAACGGCCAGGGCGACTTTGTCGAACAGGTGTCGGCAGAACTGCCCCTGCAGGCCATCGCCGGCCTGCTCGGTGTGCCGCAGGACGACCGCGACAAGCTCTTCCGCTGGTCCAACGAGATGACCGCCGGGGAGGATCCGGAGTATGCCGACATCGACCCGGCGATGTCGTCGGTCGAGCTGATCCAGTACGCGATGCAGATGGCCGACGAACGCAGCAAAAACCCCGGCGAGGACATCGTCACGCAGCTGATCGAGGCCGATATCGAGGGCGAAAAGCTCTCCGACGACGAGTTCGGCTTCTTCGTGGTGATGCTCGCGGTCGCCGGCAACGAGACGACGCGCAATTCGATTACCCACGGGATGATCGCGTTCTCGCAGAATCCCGACCAGTGGGAGCTCTACAAGAAGGAGCGCCCGGAAACCGCGGCCGACGAAATCGTGCGCTGGGCCACCCCCGTCTCGGCCTTCCAGCGCACCGCACTCGAGGACGTCGAGCTGGGCGGCGTGACGATCAAGAAAGGCCAGCGGGTGGTGATGTCCTACCGCTCGGCCAACTTCGACGAGGAAGTGTTCGAGGAACCGCACACGTTCAACATCCTGCGTAACCCCAACCCGCACGTGGGCTTCGGCGGCACCGGCGCGCACTATTGCATCGGTGCCAACCTTGCGAGGATGACGATCAACCTGATCTTCAATGCGGTCGCCGACAACATGCCTGATCTCAAGCCGATCGGCGATCCCGAGCGGTTAAAGTCTGGGTGGCTCAACGGCATCAAGCACTGGCAGGTGGACTACACCGGTAAGTGCCCGGTCGCTCACTAGTAGCCACACTTCGAATCAAGGAGGATTCGGGTGGATTTCAGTCCGAACCCGGAACAACAGGCTGTCGCCGATGTCGTCACATCGGTGCTGGACCGGGACAACACCTGGGACGCATTGGTGGCCGGCGGGGTGACGTCGCTGGCAGTACCCGAGCGCCTCGGCGGTGACGGCCTCGGCCTGTCCGAGATCGCGACCGCGCTGACCGAAATCGGCAGGCACGGCACTATCAGCCCGGCGCTGGCGACGCTCGGGCTCGGCACCTCGGTGCTGCTCGATCTGGCGTCCGATGAACAGCAGGATCGCTATCTCGCCGGGGTTGCGAAGGGTTCGGTGTTGACGGCCGCGCTCAACGAACAAGGCGCGCCATTGCCGGACCGCCTGACGACGACGTTTGCCAACGGCAGGCTCAACGGCACGAAAGTCTTTGTGCAGTATGCCGAACAAGCGGAGTGGATGATCGTCACCACGGATAGTGCCGTCGTGATGGTGTCACCGAAGGCCGCCGGTGTGCAGATGACGAAGACGCCCGCATCGAATAGCGGCGACGAGTTCACCGTGACGTTCGCCGACGCCGAGGTCGGCGCGGTGCTGCAGGGCGCGCATGTGCACCGGGTGAACCAGTTGGCCCTGGCCGCAATTGGCGCGTTCGCATCCGGCCTCGTCGCGGGTGCGTT
>JAJKIB010000193.1 GCA_021154745.1 Mycobacterium sp. | reverse complement strand
TCACGCATCTTCAAGGAGTGGCCTGATGGCACTGGGTAGAGCCTTCTCGGTGGCCGTGCGTGGCCTCGACGGCGAAATCGTGGAGATCGAGGCCGACATCACCTCCGGCCTGCCCGGCGTGCATCTCGTCGGGTTGCCCGACGCCGCCCTCCAGGAGTCACGCGACCGGGTGCGCGCGGCGATCACCAACTGCGGCCACAGCTGGCCGATGGCGCGGCTGACGCTGGCACTGTCCCCGGCGACCCTTCCGAAGATGGGCTCGGTCTACGATCTGGCGCTCGCATCCGCGGTGTTGTCGGCCAACGGCAAGAAAGCGTGGGAGCGACTCGAAAAGACTGTGCTGCTAGGCGAATTGGCGCTGGACGGGCGAGTCCGTCCGGTCAAGGGCGTGCTGCCGGCCGTGCTGGCCGCCAAGCGCGAAGGCTGGCCCGCCGTGGTGGTTCCCGTCGACAACCTCGCGGAGGCGAGCCTGGTCGAGGGTGTCGAGGTATGGGGTGTCCGCACATTGGAGCAATTGCACAAGTGGTTGACCGCAGCCGCTCAACTCGACGCCCGAATCGACACCCCGTCGTCGGAGCCGGAGCCCGCCGCCGACCTCGCCGATGTGGTGGGGCAATCCCAAGCCCGGTTTGCAGTCGAGGTTGCTGCGGCCGGCGCCCACCACCTGATGATGACCGGGCCGCCAGGTGTGGGCAAAACGATGCTGGCGCAACGCCTTCCGGGACTACTTCCGCCGCTGTCGGAAGCCGAATCACTGGAGGTGACGGCGATCCACTCGGTGGCAGGCCTGCTGTCAGGCACCACGCCGCTGATTACACAGCCGCCGTTTGTGGCGCCGCACCACACGTCGAGCGTCGCCGCGCTGGTGGGCGGCGGCTCGGGGTTGGCCCGGCCGGGCGCGGTCAGCCGTGCGCACAGGGGCGTACTTTTTCTCGACGAGTGCGCGGAGATTGGTGTCAGCGCGATGGAAGCGCTGCGAACTCCCTTGGAGGAGGGCGAAGTTCGGCTCGCCCGCCGAGACGGCGTGGCGCGCTACCCGGCTCGGTTCCAGCTGGTGCTGGCCGCCAACCCGTGCCCGTGTGCGCCGACGGATCCTAAAGATTGCATCTGCGCCTCGATGGCCAGGCGGCGGTATCTGGGCAAGCTTTCCGGCCCGCTGATGGATCGTGTGGACCTGCGCGTCGAGATGCACACGGCGCGGGCGGGTGCGTTCGCCGTCGAGGACGGCGAGTCGACCGCAGCTGTGCGTGAACGCGTGGCCGCCGCGCGGGCGGTTGCCGAAGAACGGTGGCGGCCACATGGAATCCGCACCAACGCGGAGGTCAGCGGGGCACTCCTGCGACGCAAGTTTCGACTGGGCGCAGAAGCGATGAAGCCCTTGCGTTCCGCCCTCGACCGCGGCGTACTCAGCATTCGAGGCGTCGATCGGACTTTGCGGGTCGCCTGGACGCTGGCCGATATCGCCGGGCGGACCTCACCCGGGGTCGAGCAGGTCAGCACGGCGCTGAGTTTTCGCCAGGGTGGGGGTGCGTGATGACCGATCCCGATATGCGAGCCTTCGCCTATCTGTCGCGAGTCGTCGAACCGCCCTGCCCTCAACTCATGGCATTGGTGGCCCGGGTGGGACCCGTTGAAGCGGCGGACCGGGTGAAGCGACGGGCGACCGACGATCATCTGTTGCGCCTCACCGAGGCACGTCATGAGATCGACTGTGCTGCCAGAGATCTGGCGCTACTGGAGCGACTGGGTGGCCGGTTGGTCACCACCGCGGACGCCGAATGGCCGCTGCTGGCCTTCACCGCGTTTGCGGGTGTCGACACGAAGCAGCGGCCCGAGGCGCATCCTCCGCTGGCGCTGTGGGTGACGGGACCTGCGCGGCTCGACGAGGTGGCCGAGCGAGCCGCGGCGATCGTCGGAACTCGCGCGGCCACCGCGTATGGCGAGCATGTTGCTGCGGAGTTGGCCGCAGGTTTGGCGGAACGGGATGCGGCAGTGGTGTCCGGCGGGGCCTATGGCATCGACGGGGCAGCGCACCGCGCCGCGCTTGCAGCCGACGGGTTCACCGTCGCGGTACTCGCAGGCGGCATCGATGTTTCCTACCCCGCCGGCCACGCGGCGCTGTTCCATCGGATCGGTGAGCAAGGCTTGCTCGTCACCGAGTATCCGCCGGGCCTTCGGCCCCAGCGGCATCGGTTCCTGACCCGCAACCGGCTCGTCGCAGCGCTATCGGGCGCCACGGTGGTCGTCGAAGCGGGTGCACGCAGCGGCGCGGCCAACACCGCGGCGTGGGCGGGGGCCCTGGGCCGTGGGGTCTGCGCAGTGCCCGGCCCGGTCACCTCGTCGGCGTCCGTCGGTTGCCATGTGCTACTGCGTGCCGGCGCTATCGTTGTCACCCGCGCCGACGAGGTCGTGGAAATGATCGGGCATGCGGGCGAGCTGGCTGCCGACGAAGAGCGGCCGGCGTCGCTGTTGGACGGTCTCGCCGACAACGAGCTACGGGTCTACGACGCGCTTCCGGCACGCGGCGCGCGGACGGTCGACGAGATTGCTGTCGCGTCCGGTCTACCGCCGACGCAGGTACTGGGTCCGCTGTCGATGCTGGAGATCGCGGGTCTGGTGGTCTCCCAACGTGGGTGCTGGAAACTGGCCCTCCGGTAGGTTGTCGCCATGCTGGCGCGGTAGCCCGCCACCTCTTCGATCAGGCTCGTATCCTCGATGCGGTCGGCTAACAACGCGGTCGGTTCCCAACGCTTGGAGGAATAGTGGCAGGACGTCCCGTGCACACGTTCGAAGTGGTGCGCAGCGAGCAATTGACTCCGCACCTCATCCGCGTTGTCCTGGGCGGTACGGGGTTCGACACGTTCAGTCCCAACGAGTACACCGATGCCTACGTCAAGATCGTCTTCGTCCGCGACGGCGTCGACGTCGGTGCGCTGCCGCAGCCCCTCACGCTCGACAGCTTCAACGCCCTACCCGTGGAGCAGCGGCCCGATGTGCGCACCTATACCGTGCGGCGCGTCGACGCCGAGCGCCGCGAGATCTCCATCGACTTCGTGGTGCATGGTGAACACGGTGTCGCCGGGCCATGGGCGGCGGCTGCCACCGCCGGTCAACCGGCCTACTTGATGGGCCCCAGCGGCGCCTACGCGCCCGACCCCGCGGCCGACTGGCACCTGCTCGCCGGCGACGAGGCGGCCGTCCCCGCCATCGCCGCCGCCCTGGAGGCCTTGCCCGACAACGCAATTGGCAAGGTGTTCATCGAGGTCGCCGGGCCCGAGGAGGAAATCGAACTGAGCGCACCGGCAGGTGTCAAGGTGAGATGGATCTACCGCGGCGGCCGGGCCGACCTGGTGCCCGAAGACCTCGCGGGCGACAACGCGCCGTTGATCACGGCGGTCAAGGAAGCCACCTGGCTGCCCGGTCAGGTGCAGGTCTTCGTCCACGGCGAGGCCCAGACCGTGATGCACAATCTGCGGCCCTACATCCGCAAGGAACGCGGCGTTGACGCGAAGTGGGCCAACTCCATTTCCGGATACTGGCGGCGCGGCCGCACCGAGGAGACCTTCCGTCAGTGGAAGCGTGAGCTCGCCGAAGCCGAGGCCACGGCCTGAGACTCGCCGGTCAGAACCAGCTTGCATGCGCCTCGACGGTGGTGCGATCCAGCTGGGCCAGCAGATCGAACTGCGGGCCGACCTTCGGTAGTTCGTAGGCGTAAAAGTACTGTGCGGCAGCACGTTTGCCGTCGTAGAAGTCGCCATGGTGGTCGCTGGCGGCGATCAGCTGCTCGAGCCACATCCACGCCACCACCACATGCCCGGCCGCCTCGAGGTAGATCGACGAGTTGGCGAGGGTGGTGGCGATGTCGCCCGCGGCCCACACTGTCGCGGTGACGTCGACCAGCCGTTGCACCGCGTCGCGCAAGCCCTTCGCATAAGCCGCGGTGTTGTCGGACTCCAGCGCCTTGTCGACGGTCTCGTTGATCCGCTCCGCCAACAGCGTCAGGCCCGCGCCGTCCTGCATGACGACCTTGCGGCCCAACAGATCCAGGCCATGGATGCCGTGTGTGCCCTCATGAATCGCATTCAGCCGGTTGTCGCGATAGCACTGTTCGACGTCGAACTCCTTGGTGTAGCCATATCCGCCGTGCACCTGGATGGCCAGACTGTTGGCCTCCAGGCACCACTGCGATGGCCAGCTCTTCGCAATCGGAGTCAGGACCTCCAACAGCAGACGCGCGCGATCTCCGTCGGCGCCGATGCTGGTGCGCCCCTCGTCGACCAGCATCGCGCAGTACAGGCCGAGTGCGAACGCGCCCTCGACATAGGACTTCTGCGCCAACAACATTCGCTTCACGTCGGCATGCTCGATCAACGCTACCGGCGGGCGTGCCGGATCCTTGGCGTCGACCGGACGCCCCTGAGTGCGCTCCTTGGCATACTCGACCGACGCCAGGTAACCCGCGTATCCGGTCGCTGTCGCCTGCAGTCCGACTGCCATCCGGGCTTCGTTCATCATGTGGAACATGTAGGCCAGGCCCTTGTGCTCCTCACCGACGAGAAATCCGACCGCGCCGGGTTCGGTGGCGGGTTGATGTGTGCCATCGCCGAAGTTCAGCAGGGCGTTCGTCGTGGCATGGTTACCCATCTTGTGGTTCAGGCTGACCAGCGCGACATCGTTGCGGGTGCCGTCGGGCAGGAACTTGGGAACGATGAACAGCGAGATGCCTTTGACCCCGGGGCTCCCTCCGGGGGCTTTGGCCAGCACGAGGTGCACGATGTTCTCGGTCAATTCGTGGTCACCGCCGGTGATCCACATCTTGGTCCCGGTGATCCGATAGGTGCCGTCGTCGGCCGGAACGGCCTTGGTCGTGATGTCGGCCAGCGACGAGCCGGCATCGGGCTCCGACAGGCACATCGTGCCGAAGTAGCGGCCCTCGAGCATCGGGCGGACCCATCTGTCGATCTGCTCCTCGGTGCCGTATTCGACGAGCAGGTTGGCGTTGCCGGCGGTCAGGAAGGCGTACGACGTGGTGCTGGGGTTGGCGGCCCTGAAGAACGCCATCGACGCCTGCGCCACCACCATCGGCAGCTGCATGCCGCCGACCGCCTCGTCGAACGGTCCGGCCAGCAGACCCGCTTCGCCGAATGTGTCCAGCGCCTCGTTGATCTCGTCGATCAGCACGACTTTCCCGTCAGGCCCGACCGACGGCTGGCTCTGGTCGCCCTTCTTGTTGTGCGGCGCAAAGCATTTCGTCGCGATGCCGGCGGACAGATCGAGGACGGCGTCGAAGGTGTCGCGGGAATGCTCGGCGAAATGGTCGCGCTTGGTCAACTCGACCACGTCGAGCCACTCGTAGAGCAGAAAGTCGACATCACGCCGCGCTAGAAACTCCGCCATGTCGGGACAGCCTTTCGGAAGAAAACGTCAAATTAGCGCTCGCTCATTTTATGAGCGCTCGCTAATAATGCGACGAACGTCGACAGATGTCAAATACGTGTAGGATCCGACCGTCATGACCATCGATCGAGCTGTGGATTCAGCTGCGGCGGAACGCATGCGGCGGGCCGCGATCGAGGCGTTCGCGGAGTCGGGATACGGCGGCAGCTCCACGCGGCAGATCGCCAAGCGGCTCAACATGAGCGCGACGGCCATGTACCCGCACTACCGCTCGAAGGAGGAGCTGCTCTATGCCATCGCCCTGGAGGGCCACAGCAGCCTGTTGGCCGCGCTGAAAAAGGCCGACGACCCCGCCGCAAGCTTCGCCGAGCGGTTGCGGGCGGTGGTGGCGGCGTTCGCCACCTGGCACGCCGAGAACCACAAGCAGGCCCGCGTCGTGCAATACGAACTGCACGGCCTGACGCCGGCCCACTACCGCACGATCGCACCACTGCGCCACCAGGCGACCGACGTCATCACGGCGATCGTCGCCGGCGGTGTGACGAGCGGCGAGTTCCACGTCGACAATGTCGACGAAGTGGTGATGGCCATCTCGTCGCTGTGCGTCGACGTGTGCCGGTGGTTCCCGTCGCGCCAGCATCGGGATGCCCACAAGCTCGGCGCGGTGTACGCCAGAGTGGCCGAGCGGTTGGTCCGCTGATGGCATTCGGCGACTACCAATTCGAGATCTACCTCAAGGGACTGTCGGGCATCGTCCCGTCGCTCCCGATGTCCTACGCGGAATGGGAGGCCAAGGCGGAAGCGGCGATGCCGCCGTCAATCTGGTCGTATGTAACCGGCGGTGCCGGCGACGAACGCACCCAGCGGGTCAATCGCACCGCCTTCGACGGCTGGGGCCTGATGCCGCGGATGTTCAACGCGCAGCGGGAACGCGACCTGTCGGTGAAAGTCTTCGATCTGACGCTACCGTCGCCGGTGTTCATGGCGCCGATCGGCGTCATCGGCCTGTGCGCACAAGACGGCCACGGTGATCTGGCCACCGCACGAGCCGCCGCGCGCACCGGCGTACCGATGGTCATTTCGACGCTGACCGAGGATCCTCTCGAAGAGATTGCCACCGAATTCGGCGATACCCCAGGCTTTTTCCAGCTGTACACGCCGACAGACCGCGAGCTGGCGGCCAGCCTCGTCTCCCGAGCGGAGGCCGCCGGATACAAGGGCATCATCGTCACGCTGGATACCTGGGTGCCGGGCTGGCGACCGCGCGACCTGTCGACGTCGAACTTCCCGCAACTGCGCGGCCGGTGCCTGGCGAACTACACCAGCGACCCGGTGTTCCGGGCGAGCCTGCAACAGACTCCCGAGGAAAACCCGCAAGCCGCGGTGCTGCGCTGGGTTTCGATATTCGGCAATCCGCTGACGTGGGACGACCTTCCGTGGCTGCGGTCGCTCACCGACCTGCCGCTGATCGTCAAGGGCATCTGTCATCCTGACGACGCGCGCCGTGCCAGGGAGGGCGGCGTGGATGGCATCTACTGCTCCAACCACGGTGGGCGCCAAGCCAACGGCGGGATACCGGCCATCGACTGCCTGCCCGGGGTGGTGGAGGCCGCCGACGGGCTGCCGGTGCTGTTCGACTCCGGTATCCGCAGCGGCGCCGACATCGTCAAGGCGCTCGCGCTGGGCGCCACCGCCGTCGGCGTTGGGCGGCCCTACGCCTACGGCCTGGCCATCGGCGGCGAGGACGGCGTGGTGCATGTACTGCGCTCGCTGCTGGCCGAGACCGACCTGATCATGGCCGTCGACGGCTATCCGACACTCAAGGATCTGACGCCAGAGGTGCTGCGGCGCGTCACCTGACTCATGACGCGAGCGGAATCGGGTTGGGCATCAGCACAATTCGCCAGTTGTCGGGGTCGGCAAAGGCGATGGCCCCGTTCTCGCGCCACCACGGATTGTCGAGTTCGACCGGCTCATGTCCGGATTCGCCGAGCCGGGTAACGACGTCGAACATCTGGTCCGCGGTGGCGAAGTAGAAGACCAATAGATTCTCGTCCGTCGGTGCGCGGCCGGGACTTCCGTCGACGTGCGAGGTGAACTCGAGGTGATACCTGTCGCCAGGCAGGCCGACCATCACCACCTGATAACCGTGCGCGGTGGTGCGAAACAGCTCGGGCAGACCCAAGTCGCTGCAGTAGAAGTCGATGACCTCGCCGAGCTTGTCGGTGGGACGGGCGATTCGGACCTCGACCGCGGGAAGGCGATCGGGCCAGGCTCCATCGGACAGTTCCATGACCGCGACCGTAAAACCTCAAGCGCCGTTCATGTCAATCATGCCGCGACACACGCGCTCACCTGACGGTTACGGCGGCGGCTGTCTGCGACGGTAGGGGAGTGGAGGCGGTCTTCGACGAGTTCGACGAGTATCTCGCGCTGGAGCGCGGCCGCTCCGACCACACCCGTCGCGCGTATCTGGGTGACCTGCGCTCGCTGTTCGACTACGTCGCCGAACGTGTGCCCGGCGCTGGACTGGACAGGCTGAGCCTGCCGATCCTTCGTTCCTGGCTGGCTGCTCAGTCATCGGCAGGCGCGGCGCGCACCACGCTGGCGCGTCGCACCTCGGCGGTCAAGACCTTCACCGCGTGGGCGACGCGCCGCGGGTTGTTGTCGAGTGATCCCGCCGTGCGGCTGCAAATGCCCAAGGCCCGCCGCACCCTACCTGCGGTGCTGAGACAGGATCAGGCACTCGACGCGATGGCCGCCGCCAAATCCGGCGCACAGCAAGGTGATCCTCTCGCGCTGCGCGACCAGCTGATCGTTGAGTTGTTGTACGCCACCGGCATTCGTGTCAGCGAGCTATGTGGGCTTGACATCGACGATGTCGACCGGCCCCGGCGGCTGCTGCGCGTCCTCGGCAAGGGCAACAAGCAGCGCACGGTGCCGTTCGGGGAGCCCGCCCAGGCCGCGCTGACGGCGTGGCTGGCCGACGGGCGGCCGGCGTTGGCCACCGCGGATTCGGGTCCGGCGCTGCTGCTGGGCGCACGTGGCCGTCGACTCGACCCGCGGCAGGCGCGTACCGTCGTGCATCAGACCGTCGCCGCGGTCGACGGCGCGCCCGACATCGGGCCGCATGGGCTGCGGCACAGTGCCGCCACGCATCTGCTCGAGGGCGGCGCCGACTTGCGCATCGTCCAGGAACTTCTCGGCCACTCGACGCTGGCGACCACGCAGCTGTATACGCACGTCACCGTCGCGCGGCTACGTGCCGTGCACGACCAGGCGCATCCACGGGCCTGACTATCGCAGTAGCACAATGACTTTCGCGATATCCGGCATCGCCGACGCTCGCCCGACCCACTCGTCGAACACCGTCCAGTAGCTCACGCCGAACCGCTGCTGGCGCTCGACCAGCGCCTCGGCCATCTGCTCATGCGTGCCGAGTAAGACGAACGGCGAATCGAGCACGAATTCCGGTGAAATCCCGCCGAACGCCGCGGCAAGTTCGGCGGCCGATGCTTCACGGTCGTCGGTGTGCACTACGAACTGGATCAGCGCGTTGAGTTCGATGGCGTCGAACCGGTCGCCCGCGGCGTCTCGCACCACCGCGATCCGATCCTTCAGCCCGGCGCTGTCGAAATGCGTGAGCTCGACCTTGGTGGCGTCGCGGTTGTGGCTGAATCCGGCGAGCCCGGCGATGTCGGCGGCGCGGCCGGCCAGCTGCAACACCCGGGTTCCGTTTCCGCCGATGAGTAGCGGCACGGCGACGCCCGGTGCGGCGACGAGTTCGCCCGCGTCGGCGCGGACGCAGTAGTGCGCGCCATCGACGTCGACGGGCTCGCCGGCCAGCAGCGGCCGGATCACGTCGACAGCCTCGATGAGCCGGTCGACCCGCGTTCGGCCCGAGTCGAATCGGAGTCCCGCGGCGTCGTACTCCGATTTCATATGCCCCGCGCCGAGACCCAGCTCGAAACGGCCGCCCGAGACCGCGGCGACGGTGGCGGCCTCGCGCGCGGTCTCGACGGGATGGCGAAGGTCGTTGTTGAGCACCAGCGTGCCGGTGCGCAAGTGGGCGGTGGCCACGGCGGCGGCCGTCGCACCCGGGAACGGCGACAAGGACGCTACGAGGTGATCGGGAATGGTCAGCACGTCAAAACCGGCTTCTTGCACCGAGATTGCGAATGCGCCGAACTCCGCGCCGCGGGGCAGCGCGGTATGCAGACCGAAGCGAAGCGGACGTGATCGATGAGCGTCGGTGGTCATGGTCTCGACGGTAGGCGCGATTCAATCGACCGTGCGAGCGTGCGCGTTTGTACGGATTTCAGCAGCGTGTCGTGTACAGACACGCACGCTCGCGGCAGGTGGGGTCACGGGTGCAGTGGTTTGAGCCGGACCGGCGTGCTGGCGAGCAGGCCCAGCGGATCGACGTAATCCGCGCGCGACGCCGGACCCCACATCGCGCCCCAGTGCAGACACGCAGCCGCGGCGCAGCCGTCATGCCCGGCCTCGAGCTCGCCGATCACCGTTCCGGCGACAACCATCTGCCCGACCCGCACCGACGGTCGCACCGGTTCATAGGTTGTCCGCAACCCGCCGGGATGGGCGACCGACACCAGAGTCCGTCCCGCCAGCTCACCAGCGAACACGACGGTGCCCGGGCCCGCCGCATAGACCGGCTGGCCGGCTACGCCTGCCAGGTCGACGCCGCGGTGGCCGCGGTTCCATTTCGGTGACGGCGCATCAAATATCCGCAGAACAGCTGGTCGGGGCCGTAACGGCCAGTCCAGCCGGCCGTTGTCGGCCCAAGCGGATGGCGCGCACACCACCGCGACGGCAAGAATCGAAGCCAGCCAACGCATACTCCCAGCTCAGCGTCCCGACGCCCGCGAAGTCCAGGGCCAACCGCCAACCTGTGGATCGCGGCCGCGGTGTGGAAAAAGTACCCCTGTCCAGCGTGTAAACTCCTAACCGCAGCTCGCATGAGCGGGCTGACTTCGCGTGTCTGCGCATGACCACCCAATTGGCGGTCACACCCGGATGCCGTCGGTCCCGTCGCAGGAGACGGGTCTGGCATCCAGCAGGCACCAGGGCTCGGCGTCACCCGACGCTGCGCGACAACCGACAACAAAAGAGGCATAAACCATGGCCGTAGTGACCATGAAACAGCTGCTGGACAGCGGCACCCACTTCGGGCATCAGACCCGTCGCTGGAATCCCAAGATGAAGCGGTTCATCTTCACCGACCGCAACGGCATCTACATCATCGACCTGCAGCAGACGCTGAC
>JAJKIB010000192.1 GCA_021154745.1 Mycobacterium sp. | reverse complement strand
CTCCACACAGAAGCTGCACGCCCGAGGGCCGATGGGCCTGCCCGAATTGACGTCAACCAAGTGGATTGTGTGGGGAGACGGCCACACCCGCCCGGCCTGAAACAGCAGAGACTTAGGAGCAAGCCCAGTGAGCGTCCCCGCACGCCCGGCACCGCTGTTCGCCGACATCGACGATGTCGCGCGACGTTTGGCGGAAACCGGCTACCTGCCCGACACCGCAACGGCCACCGCGGTTTTCCTCGCGGACCGGCTGGGCAAGCCGCTGCTCGTGGAGGGCCCGGCCGGCGTCGGCAAGACCGAACTGGCCCGTGCCGTCGCGCAGGCCACCGGCTCAGGTCTGGTGCGGCTGCAGTGCTACGAGGGCGTCGACGAGGCCCGCGCCCTCTACGAGTGGAACCACGCCAAGCAGATCCTGCGCATCCAGTCCGGTTCCGGCGACTGGGATCAGACGAAAATGGATGTGTTCAGTGAGGAATTCCTGCTGTCGCGTCCGCTGCTCACCGCGATCCGCCGCACGGATCCGACGGTGCTGTTGATCGACGAGACGGACAAGGCCGACATCGAGATCGAGGGCCTGCTGTTGGAAGTGCTGTCCGATTTCGCGGTGACGGTGCCCGAGCTCGGCACCATCGTCGCCGAACGCGCGCCGTTCGTGCTGCTGACCTCCAACGCCACCCGGGAACTGTCCGAGGCGCTGAAGCGTCGATGCCTGTTCCTGCACATCGACTTTCCCGATCCTGACCTCGAGCGGCGCATCCTGCTGTCGAGGGTTCCCGAGCTGCCCGAACATCTGGCCCAGGAGCTGGTGAAGATCATCGGGGTGCTGCGCGGCATGCAGCTCAAGAAGCTGCCATCGGTGGCCGAAACCATCGACTGGGGTCGCACCGTGCTGGCGCTCGGCCTCGACACCATCGACGATGAGCTGATCGCGGCGACGCTGGGCGTGGTGCTCAAGCATCAGTCCGACCAGGTCAAGGCATCCGGGGAACTCAGGCTCAACTGATGGCCGTCCGTCGCACCCGCCCGCCGCAGCCGCTGGCCCCGCACGGAATCCCCGGTCACCTGGTGGAGTTCGTCGAAGCCTTACGCGGGCAGGGCATTTCGGTCGGCCCATCGGAAACGGTCGATGCCGGGCGGGTGATGTCGGTGCTCGGGCTGGGCGACCGTGAGGCACTTCGCGAGGGCATCGCGTGTGCGGTATTGCGTCGATCCGACCATCGCGACACCTACAACGCGATGTTCGACCTGTTCTTTCCCGCGGCACTTGGTGCCAAGACCGTCCTGCTCGACGACGATGACGACGATGCGCCGGAAGGCCTGCCTCCCGAGGACATCGAGGCGCTGCGCGCACAGCTGGTCGACATGCTCTCCGACAACGCCGACCTGGCCAACCTCGACGCGCGGCTGGCGGCGATGATCGCCCAGATCGTCGAGGCCTACGGCCGCTACCAGTCCAGCCGCGGCCCGTCGTACTCGTCGTATCAGGCGCTCAAGGCGATGAGCCTCGACGATCTCGAGGGCCGGCTGCTGGCCGGCCTGCTCGCGCCCTACGGCGAAGAACCCACGCCGACGCAGGAGGAGATCGCCAAAGCCCTTGCGGCCCAACGTATCGGACAGCTGCGCAAGATGGTGGAGGCGGAGACCAAGCGCCGCACCGCCGAGCAGCTGGGCCGTGAGCACGTGCAGATGTACGGTGTGCCGCAGCTTGCCGAGAACGTCGAGTTCCTGCGCGCCTCTGGCGAGCAGCTGCGCCAGATGCGGCGGGTGGTGGCGCCGTTGGCCCGCACGCTGGCGACGCGGCTGGCCGCGCGGCGGCGACGGTCGCGCGCAGGTGAGATCGATCTGCGCAAGACGCTGCGCAAGTCGATGTCGACGGGCGGCGTCCCGATCGACGTGGTGCTCAAGAAGCCGCATCCGGCGCGCCCGGAACTGGTCGTGCTGTGCGACGTGTCCGGCTCGGTCGCGGGGTTCAGTCACTTCACTCTTCAGCTGGTGCACGCCCTGCGCCAGCAGTTCTCGCGGGTGCGCGTGTTCGCCTTCATCGACACCACCGACGAGGTCACCGAGCTGTTCGGGCCCGACTCCGACCTGGCCGTGGCGGTGCAGCGGATCACCCGCGAAGCGGGCGTCTACACCCGCGACGGCCACTCCGACTACGGCAACGCTTTCGTGTCGTTCATCGAGAACTGGCCGAACGTCCTGTCGCCGCGCAGCTCGCTGCTGGTCCTCGGCGACGGGCGCAACAACTACCGCAACCCGGAAACGGACCTGCTGGCCCACATGGTCAACGCGAGCCGGCACGCGCACTGGCTCAATCCCGAGCCCAAGCACCTGTGGGGCAGCGGCGACTCGGCGGTGCCGCGGTATGCGGACGTCATCACCATGCACGAATGCCGCTCGGCCAAGCAGCTGGCCACAGTGATCGACCAGCTGCTGCCCGTCTAACTTGCGCCCAAACGGACAAACGGGTGCAAAAGTGCGAGAGAAATCCGCCAGAACGTCGATCTCGGCGTGCGAAGAGCCGCCGGCGGCACTCCCGTAAGCTGGCTGTTTGTGACTTCTCGACGGCGGCTGGGAGTGATGGGCGGAACGTTCGATCCCATCCACAATGGCCACCTGGTCGCGGCCAGCGAGGTCGCCGATGAGTTCGAGCTCGACGAAGTGGTGTTCGTCCCGACGGGCCAGCCCTGGCAGAAGCACCACCGCTACGTCACCGCCGCCGAGGACCGCTACCTGATGACCGTCATCGCCACGGCGTCCAACCCGCGGTTCTCGGTCAGCCGGGTGGACATCGACCGCGGCGGCCCGACCTATACCAAGGACACGCTCAGCGACCTGCGGGCGCTCAACCCCGGCGCGGACCTCTACTTCATCACCGGCGCCGATGCCCTGGCCTCGATCCTGTCGTGGCAGAACTGGGAGGAAATGTTCTCGATCGCCAAGTTCGTCGGCGTCAGCCGCCCCGGCTACGAGCTCGACGGCAAGCACCTCGCGGCCGCACTTGCCGAGTTGCCCGCCGACGCGCTGACCCTTGTCGAGGTGCCCGCGCTGGCGATCTCGTCGACCGACTGCCGCAAGCGTGCCGAAGTGGGCAGGCCGATCTGGTACCTCGTGCCCGACGGTGTCGTGCAATACGTGGCCAAGCGCCAGCTCTATGCCGCCCAGCCGGCCGTGACGAAGGACGGCAATAGATGACAGCCGCTGACGACGCGATCAAGATGGCGACCGTGGCGGCGCGCGCGGCCGCGTCCAAACTCGCCGAAGACGTCGTCGTCATCGACGTGTCCGGCCAGCTCGTGATCACCGACTGCTTCGTCATCGCGTCGGCGTCCAACGAACGCCAGGTCAACGCGATCGTCGACGAGGTCGAGGAGAAGATGCGCGTCGCGGGATACAAGCCCGCCCGCCGCGAAGGCGCCCGCGAGGGCCGGTGGACGCTGCTCGACTACGTCGACATCGTGGTGCACATCCAGCATCAGGATGAGCGCGACTTCTACGCCCTTGACCGGTTGTGGCGCGACTGCCCCGTCGTTCCGGTGGAACTGGACGCGCCATGAGAGTGCGTCGACTGGTGATGCTGCGTCACGGACAGACCGGGTACAACGCGGGCAGCCGGATGCAGGGCCAGCTCGACACCGAGCTGTCGGATCTGGGCCGCGACCAGGCGGTCGCCGCCGCCGAGGTGTTGGCGAAACGGCAGCCACTGGTGATCATGTCGTCGGATCTGCGGCGTGCGCTGGATACCGCGGTCGCGCTCGGTGAGCGATCGGGCATGCCCGTGCTCGTCGACACCCGGCTGCGCGAAACACACCTGGGCGACTGGCAAGGGATGACCCATCTCGAGGTGGACGCCGCGGCCCCCGGCGCGCGGCTGGCGTGGCGCGACGACGCCCGGTGGGCCCCGCACGGTGGCGAGAGCCGGGTCGACGTCGCAACACGTAGCATGCCGCTGATGGCTGAGCTGGTCGCCGACCAAACCGAGTGGGGCGTCGACGAACCCGAGCGTCCGGTGGTCCTGGTGGCACACGGCGGGCTGATCGCCGCGCTGACGGCGGCGCTGCTCGCGCTGCCCGTCGATAACTGGCCGGCGCTGGGTGGCATGGGCAACGCCAGCTGGGTGCAGTTGTCCGGTCACAGCGAGACAGATTCAGCGCCGGCGTCCTTATCCAACATCCGCTGGCGGCTCGACGTGTGGAACGCCTCGGCACAGGTCGCCAACGATGTCTTGTGAATCGGCGATCAAGCCAACGCTTCTCGTCTTCTGTGACTCGCTGTCCTACTATGGGCCCGCCGGCGGCCTGCCTGCCGACGATCCCCGCATCTGGCCGAATATCGTTGCCAGCCAGCTGGGTTGGGATGTCGAGCTGATCGGGCGGATCGGCTGGACCTGTCGCGACAGCTGGTGGGCCGCCACCCAGGATCCGCGGGCGTGGGCGGCGTTGCCCCGGGCCGGCGCAGTGATCGTCGCGACGGGCGGCATGGATTCGCTGCCGTCGCCCCTGCCCACCGCGTTGCGGGAAATGATCCGGTACGTCCGACCTGCGTGGCTTCGGCGCTTGGTGCGCAACGGCTACGGGTGGGCGCAGCCGCGGTTCTCGCCGATATCGCGCGCCGCCCTGCCGCCCCGGCTTTCCGCGGACTACCTCGAAATGACCCGTGGGGCAATCGGCTTCAATCGGCCGGGAATACCGATCGTCGCATCGCTACCGTCGGTACACGTCGCCGAGACATATGGCAAAGCGCACCACGGCCGTGAAGGCACAGTCAAGGCGATCAGCGAATGGGCGAATCGGCATGATGTCCCGCTTGTCGACCTCAAGGCGGCGGTCGCAGAGCAAGTTCTCAGCGGGCGGGGCAATCCCGACGGGATCCACTGGAACTTCGAGGCGCATCAGGCCGTTGCCGAGCTGATGTTCAAAGCCCTTGCCGAAGCAGGCGTGCAGCAAAAAGATTCGCGATAGACATGGCCGTCGTCGTGGTGACCGATTCGTCGTCTCGGTTGCAGTCCGATGAACTCAAGGAGTTCGACATCCGGCAGGTGCCGCTGCACGTACTGGTCGACGGGACCGATCTGCGTGACGGGCTGGACGGCGTGCCCTACGACATTCACGACCGTCCGCGTGTCACCACCGCCGGTGCCACACCGACCGAGCTCGCCGAGACTTACCGCCAGGCGCTGAGTGACAGCGGTGGTGACGGCGTTGTGGCGGTGCATCTTTCGGCGGCACTGTCCAGCACCTACAGCGCTGCCGTGCAGGCGGCGCGCGAGTTCGGCCAGGCGGTGCGGGTGGTCAACACGCGTTCGGTGGCGATGGGTGTCGGGTTCGTCGCGCTGACCGCGGCGCGCTCAGCGGGCTCGGGTGCCGATCTCGATGCCGTTGAGGCCGCGGCCCGTTCGGCGCAGTCGCGCGGGCACGTGTTCGTCGTCGTGCACCGGCTGGACAATCTGCGGCGCAGCGGCCGGATCCGCAAGGGGGCGTCGTGGTTGGGCACCGCGCTGTCGCTCAAACCGCTGCTGTGTCTTGACGTGGACGGCCTCCTGGTGCTCGACCAGCGGATCCGGACAGTGGCCAAGGCACATGCGGCGTTGGTCGATCGGGTAGTCGAGATCGTCGGGGAGCGCCGCGCATCGATCGCGGTGCACCATGTGGACAACCACGACGCCGCCGACGAGATCGGTGCGGCATTGACGACGCGATTGCCCCAGATCGAGTCGCTCGTCGTCACCGACATGGGGCCGGTGCTGTCGATTCACGTCGGCGGCGGGGCGGTCGGCGTCGCTGTGCAGCTGGCCGAACAGTAAGCGGCTACGAACGGTTGACTTTGACTAACCGTTAGCGCAGACTTACCGATGTGTCTGCGTCCGCCGCTACCGTGCTCGATGCCCTCGGGGACAAGACGCGTCGGTCGATTCTCGAGAAGCTGGCCGACGGTCCCATCGCGGTCGGGGCGCTGGCAGACCAGTTACCGATCTCCAGACCCGCGGTCTCACAACATCTGCGGGTGCTCAAGGACGCCGAGCTCGTCGTCGAATCAGTTGCGGGTACGCGGCGCCTGTATCGCGTCAACCGTTCGGGGCTGATGGCGGTGCGTGACTATCTCGACCGGTTCTGGGAGACAACACTCGACAACTTCGCGCTTCTGGCGTCCGTCGAGGCCGACACAGATGAGGAGGAGCAGTAATGACCACAGACTCGGCAGCCGAAGTCGAGGTGGCCCGGTCGATCACGGTGCCGCTGGGACAGGCCAAGGCCTTCGATCTGTTCACTTCTCGCATGACAGAGTTCTGGCCGCCCGAGCATTCCATCGGCGCATCGCCGTTCGAGGCAGTCGTGCTGGAGACGCGGGTCGGCGGACGCTGGTTCGAACGTGCTGCCGATGGCGCGGAGTGCGACTGGGGCCGCGTGGCCGCCTGGGAGCCGACGTCGCGCGTGGTGCTGTTGTGGCAGATCACGGCGGAATGGAAGTTCGACCCCGACTTCGAGACGGAGGTCGAGCTGACGTTCACCGAGACAGAACCCGGGCGCACGACGGTCGCCCTGCGGCATAGGAACCTGCAGCGCTATGGCGAGCACGCCGAGCAGATGCGCGCGATCTTCGACTCGCCCAACGGTTGGACCGAGACCCTCAATCGTTGTGTCCGCCTGGCGGAGTCGGAGTGACGTCGGCGGACACCATGCAGATGGCTCGCGCCGAACGGGAAGAGTTCGCCGCGCTGCTGGAAGGTCTGACGCCCCAGCAGTGGGACAGTCCGACGCTGTGCGAGCAGTGGCGGGTCCGCGACGTCGTCGCCCACGTGATCGGGTACGACCCGCTGAGCCGCACACAGCTCATGCGTCGGATGGCCAAGGGCCTCGTAACTCGGGGTGGTGCCAACGCGGTCGGAGTGGCCGACTACGCCGTCAAGTCACCGGAAGAACTCACCGCGCTGGTGCGCCAGTACGCCGTTCCGCATGGGTTGACGTCCGGGTTCGGTGGCCGAATTGCCCTGACGGACGGGATTATTCACCAGCAGGACATCCGCAGGCCGCTCGGGATTCCACGGACGATACCTGCCGAATCGTTGCGAATCGCCTTGGATTTTTCCACGTGGGCGCCGCGCATCCTTGGTGGCTTGCGGGTCCGCGGCTTGCGCCTGGTCGCGACAGACCTCGACTGGACTCACAGCAACGGTCCGGAAGTGCGGGGGAGTGGCGAGGCGCTGCTGATGGCAATGGCTGGACGCCCAGCCGCACTGCGCGACCTCGACGGCCCAGGCAAAACGAAACTCGCCCAACGGCTTTGAGCCGCACCGAAAGTACGGTTGTTGCCGGGTCTACTCGGTGTTTGTGTCCAACAACCGTACGTTGGGCGAAGTACGGCTACACCGCCGCGCGGCCCGTGATCGGCGGCAGATCCGCCAGCGTCACGATGCCGGGCGCGGCGGCGACGACCGCGGGCACCGCGTTGGTCACCGGCATGGCGGTGTAGATCATGCCGAGGCCCATGAACCCGGGTTCGGTCCAGTCCTTCGGCGGCAGGCAGTGCAGCACTGTCCGCATATTGGGCAGCCCGAACACCTGGATTACGTGACCGTGCTCGAGCGGTTTGGGCGGGGTGACGTGGTCGCCCATGGTCCAGTTGAAGCCGACGCTGACAACGTTGCGGTCGCCGATCCAGCCGCGGTGGTAGCCGTACACGCCGGCCACCGTGTCCTTCGGGATCTGCATGAAGCCCAGATCCGTATCGCCGGTTGCGGGCGTGAACGTGACGTCGAACGTCATTTTGTCGAGCTTGGCGCCGATCGCGTCGGCCATCATCGCGGCCGACTCGGCGAAGACTTCGCTCTCCCGGCGAACGCTTTCGGCCAGACCGGGGGTGTCGGGATCCTGCGAGAAGCCCATCGCGGTCTGCGTGCCCGCCGATTCGTAGGTCGAGCAGTCCACCGACTCGGTGATGCGGATCTCGTCGACCCGCTCGCACGATCCGCTGAGAACCATGCCGACCAAATTCGTCATGCCGGGATGCGCACCGCTGCCGAAGATCGTCGAATTGCCTTTCTCGCAAGCCTTTCGGATACGTTCCAGGTCCTCCGGTGACTGCTTGCCGCCGGTGATCCAGGCCGCGCTCGAGCAGACGTTGACGCCGGCCTCCAGCAGCCGGGCCAGCTCGTCGATGTTCGGCCACAACGGGTTGTAGCAACACGCGTCGGGCTTCAGAGCGAGCAGCGCATCGATGTCGTTGGTCGCCGTCACACCGGTGGGTTCCGGCCAGCCGGACAGCTCTGAGGCGTCGACGCCAACCTTGTCGGCACCATGGGCGTAGACGCCGACCAGTTCCATGTCGTCGCGCCCGATGATGGCGTGCAGCGACCGCCGTCCGATGTTGCCGGTGGTCCACTGAATGACGCGAAGGGGCCGGTCCGTCATGGGTGTCTCCTCGGTGAGTGTCCGGTGTGGCGTAGACACTATCGCCAGGGTGTCTACCGTCGTCGCTGCACCATGTGCTTGGCGGCGAGGTGGCTGAACAGCATCGACGCCCCGATCGGGTTGCCGCCGCCCGGGTACACCGTTCCGCTGACCGCCGCCATCGTGTTGCCCGCGGCGTACAACCCCCCGATGGATTGGCCGTCGGTGTCGAGGACGCGGGCGTCGGAATCGGTCATCAGTCCGCCCTTGGTGCCCAGGTCAGAGAGACCGAATGCGGCGGCATGAAACGGACCCGTCTGGATCGGCACCAGTGGCGTGCGACCGCCGGAGAACGCGCGGTCGTATGCCTCGTCGCCGCGGCCGAAGTCCTCGTCGACGCCCGTGGCGGCGAATTCGTTGAACCGCTTCACCGTGGACGCCAGGTTCTCAGGGTCGACGCCGATGGCGGCCGCAAGCTCGGGAATCGTGTCCGCGGTGTGCCAGAGCCCAGCCTCGACGTATCGATCAGCCTCGACCATCGACACGTTGGTGGCCTTCACCGGGGGGACAAGGCCCTCCCTGTCGTCGTAGATCATCCAGTACCGCGAACTGATTGCGCCGCAGTTGATTTGGTCGATGACTGTCCGGCCCAGGCGGTCGTAGGGGGCCGACTCGTTGACGAACCGTTCGCCGTTGTCGTTGACGAAGATTCCGCCGGTGAACCACAGGGCGAACGCCGACCGCCCGTCGGGATGCGTCAGACCAGGTGACCACCACGCCTGATCCATGAGGTCAACCGCCGCTCCGACGTCGATCGCCGCCTGCAGTGCCAGGCCGACGTTGCCCGGGGCGCCCATCGTGTCCCGGGCATCACCGGGTACGCCAAAGCGTTCGCGCAGCGCGGGACTGTTCTCGAAACCGCCTGCGGCGAGCAGGACGCCGGCGTGCGCCCGGATCGCGCGCCGTGCCCCACACTGCTCCACCACGGCACCGACCACCTCGTCGCCGGCGGTGACGAGTTCCGCCAGTGGAGTGTCGAGGTGCAACGCGGCGTGCGAATGGGACGTGATGCCCATCAACAGCCGGCCGATCATCGCACGCCCGCCGATAAGGGTGTTCGGCGGCGCGGCGCCGAGTCGTTCGCTGTCCAACGGGCCACGTATCCGGTGCTGCAGGCTGCCGAGACGCTCGGCGTCCACCGGTTTCATCACGGTGTGGCGCATGCCGTCCAGGCGTGCATGCGGCAGCCGTCCGAAGTAATCGGGCCATGGCAGGATGTCGAACTCGAAGTGAGGATCCTTTTCGAGGTAGGCGATCAGGTCGCTACCGCCGTATACGTACGTGCGTTGCAGGGTCAGCGGGGTGCGGTCACCAACCGCGGCGTGGAAATAGCTGAACGCGGCGTCGAGAGTGTCGTTCGTTCCGGCCCGACGCAGGACGGGGTTGCAGGGGAACCACATGCCCCCGCCACCGGAGTATGCGGTGGTACCGCCGAATTGGTCGGTGGCCTCAACGACCGTGACGGATAGCCCTTCGCGGGCCGCGGTGTACGCGCCGACCAGGCCACCACCCGACCCGGCGACGATGACGTCGGTCTCGTCATCCCATGTCGTCACCCGTCCACTATGGATGAGGCCGATTCCGCCGTCATGTGAATCCGGACAGAGCATCCTTGTCATGAGCCATCGAGATCAAGGACGGTCAGGACATGACGTTGCAGGCGGACTCCGACGAAATTCGGCAGATCGAGGCCGAGGCGGCTCCATCCCGATTCGCGCGTGGCTGGCACTGCCTTGGCCTGACCAGGGACCTAGGCGACGGCAGGCCGTACGCCATCCGCGCATTCGGGCACAAGCTCGTCGTCTTCCGCAGCGGTGACGGGAAGCTCAACGTCCTCGACGGCTACTGCCGCCATATGGGTGGCGATCTCACGCAAGGCGAGGTCAAGGGCAATGAGATCGCATGCCCCTTCCATGACTGGCGGTGGGGCGGTGACGGCCGGTGCAAGAACGTTCCGTACAGCCGGCGAGTGCCCAAGGCGGCGCGCACCGCTACCTGGATCACCGAGGAGCAGGACGGGATGCTGTTCGTGTGGAACGACCCCGAGCGCAACCCTCCGCCGCCGGAGGCGGTGATTCCGCGCATCGAGGGCGCGACCAGTGACGAGTGGACTGACTGGCACTGGTACACAACGGTAGTCAACAGCAACTGCCGGGAGATCATCGACAACGTGGTCGACATGGCGCACTTCTTCTATATTCACGGTTCTCTGCCAACGTATTTCAAGAACATCTTCGAGGGCCACATCGCCACCCAGTACATGAACAGCGGTGTCCGTCCTGACGCCGGCCAGCCCGAAGGACCGCGGATGCTCGGCACCACGTCCGTGGCGTCGTATTTCGGCCCGTCGTTCATGATCGACGACTTGACGTACAACTACGAGGACGGCGATCAGAAGAGCATCTTGATCAATTGTCACTATCCGATCGACGTGAATTCCTTTGTGCTGCAGTACGGTATCATCGTCAAGAAGTCGGAGACGCTTCCCGAGGACGCGGCGATGCAGACCGCGATCGGTTTCGGCGACTTCGTCAAGATCGGCTTCGAGCAGGACGTGCAGATCTGGAAGAACAAGGCGCGCATAGACAATCCGCTGTTGTGCGAGGAGGACGGGCCCGTGTATCACCTACGGCGGTGGTATGAGCAGTTCTACGTCGACGCCGCCGATGTAAAGCCGGACATGGTGGACCGATTCGAATACGAACTCGACACCACCCACTCGCACGAGAAATGGATGAAGGAGGTCGAGGCAAACCTTGCCGCGATGTCGGCGGCTGGGGGAACCGGCCTGTGACCGTCCGGACCGACAATCGGCTTGCCGACGCTCCGATGATGCCGGTGACATGCCGCGCATGCGGCGCGGAAGTGTTGGCGCGCAAGAGCACTTGGCAGCAGACGAGTGTACAGTGGGACGCCACGTCGCTGGCCCGTTGCCCGCAGCGGCAGGAGGCTCAGCTGCTGTCAGAGCACGGCGGGCGGGGCGTGTTCCTGTCGTGTTCGGCACTGCGCGAGTCCATTAGGCAGGCCGTGCGCGATGGCGCTCTGCCGGTGCTGGACGAACCCGGACTCAGCCCTTAGCCGCCGACCGTCCGGCGCGGCGGCCGTAGAAGCTGCCGTCGCCCAGGGAGATTCCGCTGGCGTACCCCCACGCGGCCAGTCCGGAGGTGGCGCGGCCGGCCGCGAACAGCCCGGGGATCGGCTCGCCGCTGACGTGTAGCACCTCGGCGTCGGGCGTGGTCAGGAGCCCTCCGAGGGTGAAGCCGGCGCAGCTGGCGCTGAGATCGATCGCGCCGACCGGAGTGCCGATCGGCTTGCACCATTTGGACTTCTTGTGCAGCAGCGGATCTTCGCCGCGCGCGGCGGCGTCGTTGTAGGCGCTGACGGTGGATTGCAGCGATCCGGCGGGCAGGCCCATCTCGCCTTCGAGGTCGGCAATGGTTTCGCAGACCCACGTGGCCGGGCGCTTGAGGAACGGCGTTGCGGACGTCGCGGCCATCGCCTCTTCTTGCGCGTCGCCGTCGATGATCAGGTAGGCGATGTCGTCCTGGTGGTAGAGCGTGAGCTGCCCGATCCGGCCGGAGTACATGTCCTCCGGGACGTAACGCTGGCCACGCGCGTTGACGAGGATGCCGCGGACGGTTTGTTGAGGATCGATCAGGAACGCAACCTCGGTGGCGTCCATGTGGGCCAGATCGGCGCCGAGTGCCTGGGCCATCCGGATGGCCTGCCCGTCGTGCTGCTCGATCGAGGCGGCGGGTCGGCCGACGATGCGGGGTGCGTACTGGGCGACCATCGCGTCGTTGTAGGCGAAGCTACCGCAGGCGAGCACGACGCCCCGCCGTGCGCGCACGGCGATCGGCTTGCCGTACTGGCGGGCGGTCAACCCGGTGACACGGCCGTCGGGCTGCACGATCAGAGACTGAACATGGATGTCGTAGATCGACTGCACGCCAAGGGATGTGGCCGTGTCGACCAACGGCTTCATCAGCATGTAACCGGCGCTCGCCTCGCCGGCCCGCTTGTTGGCCATCTGCGGAACGTGTCCACGCGGCGCCGGGGTGGCAATCGTGTTGAACGGGTATGCGTTCTCCCCGCCGGTGAACATCAGTCCCTCGTCGGCGGGCGGCTCCCAGCCCGGCTCGCCCCAGAACACCGGTTTGAACGGCACACCGCAGTGCACCAGCCAGTCGAAGTGCGCGACGCTGCCCGCGCAGTAGTCGGCGATGCGGTTCTCGTCGGCGCCCGGTCCCATGGCCACATTCAGAAAGGCCGCCATGTTGTCGACCGAATCGTCGAAGCCGCACGCCTGTTGCAGTCCGGTCCCTCCACCGAGGTAGATGAAACCGCCCGCCATCGCCGCGGCGCCGCCCCAGCCCCCGGTCCGCTCGAGGACCAGAACGTCGGCATCCGCGGAGGCGGCTTCGACGGCTGCAGCGGCGCCCGCGATGCCGTATCCGGCGATCACGACGTCGGCTTCGTAATCCCAGGTGTCGATCTTGCCGGCGGCCCTCGGGCGGACGTCGCTCATCACTGCCGCATCGCCGCCGGAAGCTCGCCCGTCCACTGGTGGCCCCAGTAGCTGTCGGCCGTGATTTCCTCTGCGGTGTAATACCTTTCGTCTACGCGCATGCCGTCCGTGCCGAATTCGATGTCCCAGCCGCCGGGTGCGCGCACATAGAACGACACCATCTTGTCGTTGGTGTGCCTGCCCAGCGTCGACGACAGTTGGAAGCCCTGGGCGTTCACCCGATCCAACGCCAGGCCGACCGCGTCGAGACCGTCGACTTCCACCATTACGTGGATGAGCCCGGGAGCGCCTTCGCGCATGGACGGCACGATCGCCAGGCTGTGATGTCGCTCGTTGACACCGAGGAATCTGATCCGGACCGGACCGTACTGGGGTGGTGCCGGGACCCGCCACGCGCCGCGCGAGAGAAAGCCCAGCACGTCGGTGTAGAAGTCGAAGGCGGCGTTGGGATCGGTTGCGGGCAGCACCACATGCCCCAAACCCTGTGCGCCGGTGACGAACCGGGCGCCAAACGGCGTCACGACGGGGCTGTGGTCAAGAAGGGCTCCGTGGAACACCTCGATCGTGGTGCCCGTCGGGTCGCTGAACGTGATCGCTTCTTCGACGCGCCGGGCATCGGCCTCGTCCTGCGGCAGTGGTTTGACGCCAACATCCGCCGACTGCAGCGTCTCCTGAACGCGAAGCAACGCCGGCCGGTCGCGGACCTCCCATCCGACGGTGACGACTTCGTCGGTTTCCCCAGGGGTCACGACGATCCGAGCGGCGCGCTCGTCCATGCGGAGGTAGAGGGCTGACGCGTCAGGACCGGTGCCCTTGGCGAATCCGAGCACGTCGAGCGCGAAGGTGCGCCAGCGGTCGATGTCGGTGGTCTGGACGGTGATGTAGCCGAGGCTCTTGATGTCGCTCACTGTGGGTGTTCCTCGGTTCGATCAGATCATGGCCCGCAGCGGGCCCTCGGGCTCAACTCCGAGCGAGCTCAACGCGGAGGCGTGGAAGGTGGTGCCGGGCACATGGATCGCGTGGGCCAATCCGGCGTGCGCGTCACGCCAGTACCGCTGCAATGGTTTATCCATCCGTAGTGCATTGCCTCCGGAGCGCGAGAAGATCTGGTCGACCGCCATCACTGCGCGCCACGCCGAACGCACCTGCGTGCGGCGGCCGGCGGCCCGGTCCGCGAAGGACACCTCGTCGCCGGCGTCCACGATGTCGTAGATCCAGTCGGCGTTGGCGAGCAGTTCCTGCCGGGCGGCGTTGATGTCGGCGGCCGCTTCGCCGATGGCGTACATCACGTACGGGTCATCCTTGATCGCCGTCCCGGCGGCGCCGACGCGGTCCCGCTGGTAGTCGAGATGGGCGGCCAGCGCGCCCTCGGCGATCCCGATGACCGCCGACGTGATTCCGAGCGGAAACATCGTTGACCACGGCATCAGATACAGCGTGTCCGTCATCCCGGCCTTGCGTTGGGCGGTGCCGTCCATCACCTCGGTGGCATTCATCACCCGGTAGTCCGGCACGAACGCGTCGCGAACGATGACGTCCTTGGAGCCGGTGCCCCTCAGGCCGACCACATTCCAGGAATCCTCGATGATTTGGTAGTCCTTGCGCGGCAGGATCATGTGGAGCATCTGCGGGGGCATCAGAGGCTTGCCATCCGCATCACCGACCATGGCCCCCAAGAAAATCCATTCGCATGCGTCGGTCCCGGAGCTGAATTGCCATCGGCCGTTGAAGAGGTAGCCGCCGTCAACCGGCTTGGCCACACCTTGTGGGGCGTAGGGCGAGGCCACCCAGGTATCGGTGTCGGCGCCCCAGATCTCTTCCGCCACTCGGGGATCGGCATAGGCCAGCTGATAGGGGTGCACGCCGACGACGCCGCAGATCCAGCCCGACGCGGGATCCAGCGACGCGACCGCCATCACCGTTTCCGCGAACTCCCGCGGGTGTACCTCGAACCCGTTGTATTGCTTGGGCTGTAGCAGCCTGATCGCACCGACGGACTTGAGGTCCTTGACCGTTTCGTCGGGCAGCCGGCCGAGCCGCTCCGCATCCCATGCTTGCTCGCGAAATCGGTCGGCGATCGCCATCACCCTGTCGAGAACCCGTTCGGCCATGCTGTCATCATGGCGCGCCGTCCCGATCGGTGGAACCGAATCGCTGCAGCTAGTCGCGTCGGCGCAGGAAGCCCAGCACGGTGTCTTCGAACGCCTGCTTCGCCTCGATCATCGCCCAGTGCCCGCAGTTGGGGAACACATGCAGCTCGGCGTTGGGAATGGTGCGCATCGGGATCAACGCCATGTCCAGCGGGCTGACGCGGTCGTCGCGGCCCCAGGTCAGAAGCGTCGGCGCCGTCACCTTGTGCATCATCGCCCACGGCATCGGGGCATCCGATGCCCGCATGGCCGCCATCATCTGTCCGAACGCCGCCTTGCCGTACATGCGCCGGGCGCTCTCGAGGGTGGGCGGGTCGGTGGCCAAGGCCCAACGCTCCTCGATCAGCTCATCCGTCACCAGCGCCGGGTCGTACACCATCGAATGCAGCCAGTCGACCAGTCGCTGGCGGCTCGGGTTCTCGGTGAACTCCTGCAGGAGCCTGATGCCTTCGCTCGGCCCGGGCGTGAAGATGTTCGTACCGATTCCGCCGATCGTGACCAGGCGGCGGATCTTGGCCGGGTGGCGGATCGCGTAGTTGATGCCGACACCGCCACCCATCGAATTGCCGATGACGTCAACGGAATCGAGGCCCAGCGCCTCGACAAAGGTCGCTGTGGCACCGTGTGCGGTCACCATCGGGTGACCGCCGAAGTCGTCGCTCACGCCGAACCCGGGGAATTCCAGAATCAGGCAACGGAAATGGTCGGCGAAGGTGCCGAGGATGCCGCTGAAATTCCGCCAGCCGGTGACGCCGGGACCCGAGCCGTGCAGGAACAGCAGGGGAGGGCCATGCCCTGCTTCGTGATAGCGCAGGACACCAGCCGCGGTAGAAATCTCACGAAGCGTGCCGTCGTAGCTCAGTTCCCATGCCATAGCAAGGCAATCGTGGCACAGAATGTCCCTGCCGCTTAGAAACGACGAAGGGGCACCCCTTGTGGGGGTGCCCCTTGCGTTTTGGGCGATCTACTTGACGTCGACGTAGATCGTCTTGCCGGTGACGGTCGTTTCGAGGCTGTCACCGGGGGTACCGGAATCGGTCCGGCTGTAGGTCTGGCCGGGCCGCACCGCTACCACGGTGGCCTGATCCAACGGGGTCGCACCGATGCGGTTGACGATCACGTTGTAGCCGTCGGCCTGCAGTTGGTTGATGGTGTCCTGGGCGTTGCCCGGACCGGTCGGGGCGGCACCCGCCGGTGCGGCCAGTCCAAGGACCGCGACGGTCAGCCCGCCGGCAAGTAGAGTGGCGAATCCGAACTTCTTCATGTTTGGTGCCTTCTTCTTTCGTACTTCTTCTTTTGTTTCGAGCCGTGGCATAGGTGTCCCGGTTCGGTTCGCTGCAGCTATGTTGATAAACCGACAAGATCACCGCTTTAATTCCGTTGGCAGAATTTGACCGACTGTTGGCAGTAATAAATCTGTTGACACCTGTGCTGGCGATTGCAGGCCAATGCATAAGGCCGCCAAGTGCTACGAGCGCTCAGCTGACGACTGATCCATCGACTGCGTTGAGCTGCAGTCCTGACTTGGCTCACGATTCGGGGTTCGCGGTAGTCGCAGCGGGTTGTCCTGTTGCTTTTCGGTTTTGGGCTGCGGGATCTGCGCACTACATTCGGGGGCCGGGGCTGCCCGGTGACCAATGTGCGCATCGTGATGACCGCTTTCGGCGCGACCGCGGTGTGGATCGTGTGGTTTTCGCGACGTGGATCGGGTGCGGTCG
>JAJKIB010000191.1 GCA_021154745.1 Mycobacterium sp. | reverse complement strand
CGCACCTTCGCCAGCTCGCAGCGCCTGATCGGCATCGTCGCCGCTCGCCGAGATCGTGGTAACCGACGTCTGACCACGATCCAGTACGACCACCGTATTACGTTGCGCCACAAGCACATCCACCCTCGCGAAGATCTTCAGCGACGCCCCGACAGCGGAGTCCGAGCTCAACGTGTAGACGGCGACGTCGGCACTGCCGAGGACCAGCTTGCCGTCGGCGCGCCGGGTGATCGCGGTGAAATCGGTGTCGGGATGGCCCTCGATATCCACTCGGCTGGCCGTGTCTGCACGGAGGATGACCTCAACATAGCCGCCGTGTGTCGACACGTACAGCCGGCCGTCGTTGTCACCCGTCATCGCGGTCGCAGCGCCGGGCAGTGGCACCGGCCGCGCGGGACCGGATGTGGGTATCACGGTGACCAACGACTGACCCCCGACACCCGGGCTGAGCACCGCCAACGATGCCGTTGCCGCATCGAATACGGCAGCCTGGGCCTGGCCTGCCAGCGGGCGCACCACACCGGCCGGTGCGCCGGCCACTGGGGGAGACACCGCAGCCTCGGCGGGAGCGATCGTCGGCGGTGGGACGTCCGCGGGCTTCGCCGAGCAGCCAGAAAACGAAATGATCACCAGCACAAGGACGCTCAGACGAATTAGCTGAGCTAGACGTTTCAAGCGGTTTGGCAAGGGGTAGCTCTCGGACGTGCGAACTGGATCTCGATCGAAGAGCAAGTGTAGGCAAGGCTGCCACTTGGCCGCGTCCGGCCCGCTCGGCGGCAACACCGACGGTATGGTTCGATCATGACCCTCGCCGCAGACCGGGATGTGGCCAGCCAGGAGTTTGCTATCGAGGACATCACCACTGGTGTACACGCCAGCGGATTTGGCCAAGTGGGCGACGGGCGCAGCTTCTCTTTCCACGTCGAAAAGCTGATGCTTGTCATCGAGGTGTACCGGCCGCGCATCTCCGGGCCGGTCCCACAGGCCGAGGACGTCGTAGCGGTGGCCAGCCGCAAGCTCACCGACATCGACCTCACTGACGAGCGCAGTGTTTCGGCGGCCGTACGCGACGCGGTGGCCGCCGCAGAGCCGGTGACACGCACAGCGCGCTAACAGCTGCCCCACGGTACGGTCGTCGTCGTGATTGAGGCGCCGGCGATGTCGTGGCTGCAGGTAGTCGTTCTGTCGGTGTTGCAGGGACTGACCGAATTCCTGCCCGTTTCGTCGTCTGGTCACCTTGCGATCGCCTCACGCATCTTCTTCGACGACGACGCGGGCGCGTCGTTCACCGCGGTCAGTCAGCTGGGGACCGAGCTGGCGGTGCTGCTGTATTTCGCCCGCGACATCGGCCGCATTCTCAAGGCCTGGTTCAACGGCCTGTTCGTCGCCGCGCACCGCACCCACGACTACTGGATGGGCTGGTACGTCATCATCGGCACCATCCCGATCGGCGTGTTGGGGTTGGCATTCAAGGACGAAATCCGTACTGGCGCACGCAATCTGTGGCTTATCGCCAGCGCGTTGATCATTTTCTCCATCGTCATCGCCGCCGCCGAGTACTACGGCAGACAGACGCGGCACGAAAAACAACTCACATGGAAAGACAGCATCATCGTCGGGCTGGCGCAGTGCCTGGCTCTGGTGCCCGGCATATCGCGGTCGGGCGCAACGATCAGCGCAGGCTTGTTCCTCGGGCTCGACCGCGAACTGTCCGCCCGGTTCGGCTTCCTGCTTGCCATCCCCGCCGTTTTCGCGTCCGGGCTGTTCTCGCTGCCCGACGCCTTTCACCCGGTGGGTGATGGGATGAGCGCCAGCGGCCCACAACTGTTGGTGGCCACGGTGATCGCGTTCGTCATCGGCTTCCTTGCCGTGGCCTGGTTCCTGCGCTTCTTGGTGCGGCACAGCATGTACTGGTTCGTCGGCTACCGCGTCATCCTCGGCACGGTGGTGCTGGCCTTGCTGGGCACCGGGGTAGTGTCCGCGACATGACGGTCATCCTGCTGCGGCACGGCAGGTCGACCTCGAACACCGCCCACACGCTCGCAGGCCGCACCGACGGCGTCGACCTTGACGACAAGGGCAACGAGCAGGCGCAGGCAGTCGTCGAGCGGCTCGGGGGGCTGCCGATTCGTGCGATCGTGCGCTCGCCGCTGCTGCGCTGCCGACGCACGGTCGAACCGCTGGCCGCTGCGCTCGGCCTCGATCCGGTGGTCGACGAGCGCATCTCCGAGGTGGACTACGGCAGCTGGACCGGTCGCAAGATCGGTGACCTCGTCAAAGAACCGCTGTGGGCGGTGGTGCAACAACAGCCCAGCGCGGCCGTCTTCCCCGGTGGTGAAGGGCTGGCCCATGTGCAGTCCCGCGCGGTGGCAGCCGTCCGTGAGCACGACCGCCGGCTCGCCGAGCTGCACGAGGGCGACGCGTTGTGGGTGGCCTGTACGCACGGTGACGTGATCAAGGCCGTGGTGGCCGACGCGCTGGGCACGCACCTCGACAGCTTCCAACGCATCACCGCCGACCCGGCGTCGATGAGTGTGATCCGTTACACCGCGTTACGTCCGTTCGTCATCCACGTCAACCACACTGGTAATGCGCTCACGGCCGGACTGCTGGCCAAGCCGCCGAAAGATAACGGGCAGGCCGACAAGAAGGACGGCGAGGTGCCGCCGGAAGACGCTGTGGTCGGTGGCTCGACTGATTGAGGGCCGGGCGCACAATTACGGCCGACGTGCCAATGCCGGTATTTTGGAGGGTGCCATGCCCCGCGCAATTCACGTCTTCCGCTCACCCGACCGCTTCGTGGCCGGGACTGTCGGGCAGCCAGGTAACCGGACCTTCTACCTGCAGGCAGTGCACGACAAGCGCGTGATCTCGGTGATTCTGGAGAAGCAACAGGTCGCGGTGTTGGCCGAGCGGATCGCAGCCCTGCTGCTGGAGATCAACCGCCGCTTCGGCACCCCCATCCCACCCGACACCGGCGACATCGAGGACCTGAGTCCGCTGGTCACCCCGGTGGACGCCGAATTCCGGGTCGGGACCATGGGGCTGGGCTGGGATTCGGAGGCACAGACGGTCGTCGTCGAACTGCTCGCGGTGTCTGAAACCGAGTTCGACGCGTCGGTCGTGCTCGACGACGCCGAGGAGGGACCCGACGCGGTGCGGGTGTTCCTGACGCCCGAGTCGGCGCGCGAGTTCGCGACGCGCTCCAATCGCGTCATATCGGCCGGCCGCCCGCCGTGCCCGTTATGCGATGAGCCGCTCGATCCGGAGGGCCACATCTGCGTGCGCACCAACGGCTACCGCCGCGGCGCCCTTGCCGGGTCCGACGATGACGCCGATTCATAGCGGCGAGCCAGACGACTGCGAGCTTCTGCAGCGCGGCGAGTTGACCGTCATCGGGCGAATCCGCTCAGCGAGCAACGCCACTTTCCTCTGCGAGGCGCATCTTGGTGAGCGCCAAGCGCATTGCGTGTACAAGCCGATCGCCGGCGAGGCGCCGCTGTGGGACTTCCCCGACGGCACCCTGGCCGGGCGCGAATTGAGCGCCTACCTCGTTTCTGATGCGCTGGGGTGGAACATCGTGCCGTACACCATCATTCGTGACGGACCCGCGGGCCGCGGCATGCTGCAGCTGTGGGTGGACCAGCCCGGCGATGAGGTTGGCGAGGACGTCCAGACCGGTCCCGATCTCGTTGACCTGTTGCCCGCCGGGCACATTCCGCCCGGCTATCTGCCGGTGCTACAGGCCTACGACTACGCCGGCGACGAAGTGACATTGGTGCACGCCGACGACATCCGGCTGCGCCGAATGGCCGTCTTCGATGTGCTGATCAACAACGCCGACCGTAAGGGTGGCCACATCCTGTCCGGGGTCGACGGGCACGTGTACGGCGTCGACCACGGGGTGAGCCTGCACGTCGACGACAAGCTGCGCACCGTGCTGTGGGGCTGGTCCGGAAAGCCCGTCGACGACGAGACCCTGGAGACAGTGGCGCGGCTGCGCGACCAGTTGTGCGGTGAGCTCGGCGACCAGTTGTGTGCGCACATCACCGGTCGTGAAGTGGATGCGTTACACGCCAGAGCCGTTGCGCTGCTGGATAATCCGGTGATGCCCACACCGGACCGGCGCCGGCCCATTCCGTGGCCGGCCTTCTGATGAGCCTGACCGACGCGGCGCTGGCCGCCGATGTGGCTGCCGACGCCGGAGAACTGCTGATCGCGGTGCGCGAGGAAATTGGCTTCGACGACCCGTATGACCTCGGCGACGCGGGCGACAAGCGGGCCAACGTCCTGATCCTTGATCGGTTACAACGCGACCGTCCCGACGATGCGGTGCTCTCCGAGGAAGCTGTCGACGACCTGTCGCGAGTGCACGCCGACCGCGTCTGGATCGTCGACCCCGTGGACGGCACCCGGGAGTTCTCCTGGCCGGGCCGGACAGACTGGGCGGTGCACGTCGCGCTGTGGCAGCGCAACGGCGGGCCCGACGGCGGCATCACCGACGCCGCGGTCGCGCTTCCGGCGCGCGGCGAGGTGTACCGCACCGATACCGTCACCGCCCCGCCGCCGCGTTCTGATGGCCCCATCCGAATCACCGCAAGCGCCAGCAGGCCGCCCGCGGTGCTGTGGCGGCTGCGTGACCGGATGGATATCCAGATGGTTCGGATCGGGTCGGCGGGCGCCAAGGCGATGGCCGTGGTCCGCGGCGATGTCGACGCCTACATCCACGCGGGCGGCCAGTGGGAGTGGGACTCGGCCGCCCCGGCCGGCGTCGTGCAGGCAGCCGGGCTGTTCGCATCCCGACTGGACGGCTCCCCGCTGATCTACAACCGGCGCGACCCGTACCTGCCCGACTTCCTGATGTGCCGCGCTGAGCTGGCCGATGTGCTGCTCGACGGCATCTGGTCGGCGCATCGGGACCGCTGAGCGGGAATGAATCAGCCGCTCGCGATGTCGCTGACCGTGATGCCTAAAGTCGACGCTATGCAATCGTGGCCGACGCCGGACGTCCCGGCGTTGCCGGGGCGCGGCCCGCAGCTGCGGCTCTACGACAGTGCCGACCGGCAGATCCGTCCGGTCACGGCAGGCGAGACAGCCACCATGTACGTGTGCGGCATCACTCCCTATGACGCCACTCATCTCGGTCACGCCGCCACCTATCTGGCGTTCGACCTCGTGCACCGCGTCTGGCTGGACTCCGGGCATCACGT
>JAJKIB010000190.1 GCA_021154745.1 Mycobacterium sp. | reverse complement strand
GCGATGACGGCAGCGACGGCCACGGCCGCCGCTGTTTCTCGCAGCCCCCAACGGCGGGGCGCAGGCTGAGGCGCACCCCACACCTGGTGCTGATCGGTAGTCATGCGACCACAGTGCAAGTCGTTCATGTGAATACGCTGTGCGTCACTTCAGTCGGGGGTATGTCTATGCGCCTTCACAGCTGACGCATAGATAGGGCACAGTCGGAACCCATGGGCGCCGCGAATACTAAGCCCGTGTCCAGTCCAAGCACTTTCACGGTCAACGAGAACGAACCGGCACGCGTTGTCATGCGGCGCGCAGACGGCAAGCCCATCCACGTGCTGGTGGTTGACGACGAGCCGGTGCTGGCCGAACTGGTGTCGATGGCCCTGCGGTACGAGGGTTGGGAGATCGCGACGGCCGGCGACGGCGCTTCGGCGATCGCGTCGGCGCGGGAGACCCCGCCCGACGTGGTGGTGCTCGACGTGATGCTGCCCGACATGAGCGGCCTGGACGTGTTGCATAAGCTGCGCGAACAGATACCCGGGCTGCCGCTTTTACTGCTGACCGCGAAGGATTCCGTCGAAGACCGCATCGCGGGGCTGACAGCGGGCGGCGACGACTACGTCACCAAACCGTTCAGTTTGGAAGAGGTGGTGCTGCGGCTGCGCGCGCTACTGCGCCGCACCGGTGTGACAAGCGAAACGGGCGGAGCCAAGATCGTGGTCGGTGATCTGGTGCTCGACGAGGACAGCCACGAAGTCACCCGCGGCGGCGACGTCATCTCGCTGACCGCGACGGAATTCGAGCTGCTGCGGTTCATGATGCGCAATTCCAAACGCGTACTGAGCAAGGCGCAGATCCTGGACCGGGTGTGGAGTTATGACTTCGGCGGGCGATCCAACATCGTCGAGCTGTACGTGTCGTATCTGCGCAAGAAGATCGATATCGGGCGGGATCCGATGATCCACACCTTGCGCGGCGCGGGTTATGTCCTCAAGCCCCCGCGCTGACGCGGGTCCCAGCCGCTTCCGCTCGCCGCGCAGCTGGTCGCTGCGGGCCCGTCTGCTGGCGTCCCAGATCGTGCTGCTTGCCTTGGTGTGCGCGGCGATAGGTGCCGGCACCGAGTTTGCGCTGCAACGCTTTTTGATGAATCAGCTCGATGACCGGGTGGCCGAGACAGGCCGCCGCTCAACCGGGTTGTTCGAATTCGGGCCGCCGCCACCGCCGCCCGGCATGGACCCGATGATGCCCGACTTCCCGGGTCCTCCCGGCTATCCGCGACGCGTCATCATCCGTGACGACCACGGACCCGGCCCCGCCTTCCTCAACGCTCCCGGACAGGCGGCCCGCACCGTCGGCGCAGTGATATCGCACGGCACGCCGGTCGACGGAGGCGTCATCACCGCTGACGGCACCCGCGCCCAGATCAGTTCCACTGCAGCACAACAACTCGCTCACATCCAGCCGAAACACAGACCACAAACGGTGGAGCTCGACGGTCTGGGCCGCTACCGCGTCATCGCGACGCATGCGCGAGGCCCGGGCGAGACGATCGTGACGGGGTTGCCCACCTCTGATGTCGACGACACGCTGCTGCAGGTGCTCGTCGTGTTTGGCGTGGTGGGGGCGATCGCGCTGATCGGTGGCACGACGGCGGGAATCATCATCATCCGCCGCCAACTCGCCCCGCTGTCAAGGGTTTCCGAGGCGGCCCGCCAAGTGGCCGACCTCGAACTCGACCGCGGCGAGGTGCGGTTGCCGACGCCGATCGTCAAGGTCGATCCGGCCGGCGCGGACACCGAAATCGGACAGCTCGGCTCGGCGCTGAACCGGATGCTGGACCGCATCGCGGGCGCTTTGTCCGCCCGTCACGCGAGCGAGACACGGGTACGCCAATTCGTCGCCGACGCGAGCCATGAACTGCGGACGCCGCTGGCTGCGATTCGCGGCTATACCGAACTGGCGCAACGCAAACGAGACGACCTTCCCGACGACGTCGCGCATGCAATGAGCCGAGTCGAATCCGAAACGGAACGGATGACCCAGCTTGTCGAGGACATGTTGCTGCTGGCGCGGCTGGACACCGGACGGCCGCTGGAACGCGAGCAGGTCGATTTGTCGCGCCTCGTCGTCGACACCGTCAGCGACGCGCACATCGCGGGACCCGACCACGAGTGGGCGCTGGATCTGCTCGACGAACCTGTCACCGTCGTGGGTGACGAGGCGCGGCTGCATCAGGTGCTCGCCAACCTGCTCGCCAATGCCAGGACCCACACGCCGCCCGGCACGTCGGTCACCACATCGTTGGTCGTCGACGAGTCCGGCGGCGCCGTGCTGACCGTCGCCGACGACGGTCCGGGGATCGCGGCATGGCTGCAGCCGGAGATCTTCGAACGCTTCGCCCGCGGTGATTCGTCGCGGTCCCGGCGCGGTGGCAGCACCGGCCTGGGGCTGGCCATCGTCGCCGCCGTCGTCAGGGCCCACAACGGCACAATCGACGTGCACAGCGTGCCGGGCAAGACGGAGTTCGTGGTGAAGTTTCCGGCCAATTCACAGCCAGGAGCGACGCTATGACGCTGGTTCTCTCCGCCGAGCAGACACAAAAGGCCCCGACACGCCGAAGTTCTGGGGCCATTTCCGTCTGGTCGCGGTTGGGACTGGGCGTGCTGCTGGTCGCGACGGCGGCGCTGTATCTGTGGAACCTGTCGGCGAGTGGATGGGCCAACGCGTTCTATTCCGCGGCCGCGCAGGCCGGGGCCAGCGATTGGACCGCGATGCTGTTCGGCTCCAGCGACGCCGCCAACGCCATCACCGTCGACAAGACGCCCGCCGCGCTGTGGGTCATCGACGTGTCGGTGCGGCTGTTCGGGCTGAACCCGTGGAGCGTCCTGGTGCCGCAGGCGCTGGAGGGCGTGGCGGCGGTGGCGCTCTTGTACGCCGCGGTCCGCCGGGTCGGTGGCGATGGTGCCGCGTTGCTGGCCGGCGCGGTGTTCGCGCTGACGCCGGTCGCCGCGCTGATATTCCGGTTCAACAATCCCGACGCACTGCTGGTGCTGCTGCTTGTCGCGGCTGCGTATTGCGTACAGCGTGCCTGCGAAAAAGACAGCAGTCGTTGGTGGTTGATCGCCGCAGGCGCTCTCGTCGGCTTCGGGTTTCTGGCCAAGATGCTGCAGGCGCTGTTGGTGGTGCCGGCTTTCGCCGCGGCGTATCTGGTTGCGGGCAATCGTCGGATGCGCCGCCGGATCGTCGACCTTCTCGCCGCCGCCGCTGCTCTTGTGGTGTCCGGCGGCTGGTATCTGTTGCTCGTAGAGCTGTGGCCGGCGACGGCGAGGCCCTACATCGGCGGTTCGCAGCACGACAGCATCGTCGAATTGGCGTTGGGGTACAACGGTTTGGGCCGCCTGACCGGTGACGAGCCGGGCGGGTTGGGCAACCTCAACTTCGACGTCGGCTGGGGCCGGCTGTTCGGCACCGGGATGGGTCTGGACATCGCGTGGTTGCTGCCGGCCGCGGTGATCTGCCTCGCAGCGGGCTTCGTCATCACGAGGTACGCACCGCGGGTGGATGCGACACGCGCGGCGTTGATCCTGTGGGGCGGCTGGCTGGTCGTCACCGCGGTCGTGTTCAGCTTCGCCAACGGCATCGTGCATCCCTACTACACCGTCGCGCTCGCGCCTGCGATCGGCGCGTCGATCGGCATCGGGGCAATGCTGTTGTGGCGCAATCGCTCCGACATCCGTGCCGCGACCGCCTTGTCCGGCGCGGTCCTGGTCACCAGCATCCTCGCGGCGGTGCTACTGTCCCGGGACAGCGAGTGGATGCCGTGGCTGCGGGCTACGGTCGCGGTCGGGGGAGTGGGCGCGGCGGCGTTGCTGCTGATCGCCGGGCGCTTGCGCCGGCCCGTCGCCCGTTCGGTGGCGGCCCTGGCTGTCGCGGCGTGTCTGGCCGCGCCTGCGGTGTATTCGGTGGCGACGGCCGCCGCGCCGCACACCGGCGCGATTCCGTCCGTCGGCCCGTCGCGCCATGGCTTCGGCGGCTTCACCGGTCCCGGCGGGCTGCTTGACTCGCCGACTCCCGGGCCTGCGCTCTCGGCCACGCTGTCCGCCGATGCGCACGACTTCACCTGGGTCGCGGCCGCCGTCGGGTCGAACAATGCCGCGGGTTACCAATTGGCCAGCGGGGCACCGGTTATGGCGATCGGCGGCTTCAACGGGACCGACCCCTCGCCGACGCTCGAGGAGTTCCAGCGCTACGTCGCCGACCGGCAGATCCACTACTTCATCCGCGGCAAGATGATGATCGGGCACTGGGGCGGGGACACGACGGGCAGTCGCGAATCCACCGATATCGCCGAATGGGTGGAAACCCACTACACCCCCCTGACCGTCGACCGCGTCCTCATCTACGACCTCACGCAGCCGCCGCGGGATTCATAGCCCAGGCATAGCTTCAGCCAACTACCCACACACGCTGCTGCTCAACCATGGTTGTCATGACAGACATCGCCCTCGAACCCGACGCCGGCCCGGCTCACCGAAGCCACTTCGAATCGCGGCCCAACGCCGCCCTTGCGGCCCGTGCCGCCGGCGTGCCGGTGCTGGACGTTGTGGTCCCGGTGTACAACGAGCAGACCGCCCTTGCCGATTCGGTCCACCGGCTGCATCGCCACCTCCGGGAGAACTTCCCGTTCGAGGCGCGCATCACGATCGCCGACAACGCCAGCGTCGACGACACCCCCCGGATCGCGGCCGAACTCGCCGCCGAGCTGACCGATGTCCGCGTGATGCGGCTGGAGCAGAAGGGCCGCGGCCGGGCACTGCACGCAGTGTGGTCCACCTCCGATGCACCGGTGCTGGCCTACATGGACGTCGACCTGTCGACAGACCTCGCGGCGCTCGCCCCGCTGGTCGCGCCGCTCATCTCCGGCCACTCGGACCTGGCCATCGGTACCCGGCTGGGGCGCGGCGCGCGGGTGGTGCGCGGACCGAAGCGGGAGATCATCTCGCGTTGCTACAACTTGATCCTGAAATCGACTCTGTCCGCGCGCTTTTCCGACGCGCAGTGCGGCTTCAAGGCCGTCCGCGCCGACGTCGCCGAACGCCTGCTGCCGTACGTCGCCGACACCGGATGGTTCTTCGACACCGAGCTGCTGGTGATCGCGGAGCGCAGCGGCCTGCGGATACACGAGGTCCCAGTGGACTGGGTGGACGACCCGGACAGCCGCGTCGACATCGTCACCACCGCGACCGCTGACCTCAAGGGCATCGGACGGATGCTACGGGGCTTCGCCGACGGCTCGATCCCGGTGAATACCATTGCCGCGCAACTGGGTTCCTCGCGACTGTCGGCCGCACCGGGGTCCCTGTTCCGCCAGGCGGTCCGGTTCGGCGCCATCGGCGTCGCATCGACCGCGGCCTACCTGCTGCTGTTCGTGATGATGCAGGGATGGGCGGGCGCTCAGGCGGCGAACCTGATCGCGTTGCTGCTCACGGCCATCGGCAATACCGCGGCCAACCGGCGATTCACCTTTGGCGTCGGCGGTCGTGCCAATGCGACCCGCCACCACATCGAGGGCCTCGTGGTGTTCGGAATCGCGCTCGCAATAACCAGCGGCGCGCTGGCCGGGCTGCACGCCGTGGCGGCCCAGCCGCACCACTTGGTCGAACTCGCGGTGCTGGTGATCGCCAATCTCGCGGCCACCGCAGTGCGCTTCGTACTCCTGCGCGGCTGGGTGTTTCACCCGGGCCGCTCACGCTGACCCCCTACGACGACAAAGGAATCGATTGATGACGATCACCACAGAGGTGCCGCCACACACCACGGCCGCACCGCATGATTCGTCGCGAGAAGCGCAACCCCGCTGGGTCCGACCCGCGGTGCTGACCCTGCTCGTCGCGACTGCCGTGCTCTATCTATGGGGGCTTGGTTCTTCCGGCTGGGCCAACAACTACTACGCGGCCGCGGCGCAGGCCGGCACGCAGGACTGGAAGGCGTGGCTGTTCGGATCACTGGATGCGGGCAACGCGATCACGGTCGACAAGCCGCCCGCTGCGCTGTGGGTAATGGGCTTGTTCGGCAGGCTGCTCGGGTTCAACGCATTCACGATGCTGCTGCCGGAGGCGCTGATGGGCGTCGGGGCCATCGCCCTGCTGTACGCAACCGTGCGACGCACCAGCGGACCGGTCGCAGGTCTGATGGCCGGTGCGGTGCTCGCCCTGACCCCGGTCGCGGCGCTGATGTTCCGGTTCAACAACCCCGACGCGTTGCTGGTGCTGCTGCTGGTGGCCGCCGCGTACTGCATGGTGCGGGCCACCGAGACGGCGAGCACGCGCTGGATTGCGTTGGCGGGCTGCGTCCTCGGATTCGCGTTCCTGACGAAGATGTTGCAGGCGTTCCTGGTTGTGCCGGGCCTCGCGCTGGCGTTCCTTGTCGCAGCGCCGATCGGGATGTGGAAGCGGATAGGCAAGCTACTCGTCGGCGCAGCCGCGATGATCGTGTCGGCGGGCTGGTACATCGCGCTCGTCGAACTGTGGCCGGCCGACTCGCGCCCGTACATCGGCGGCTCCACCGACAACAGCCTGCTCCAGCTAGCGCTGGGCTACAACGGGATTGAACGCATCGCCGGTGGCGAGGGTGGCCCCGGCGGCGGCCCCGGCGGTGGCGGTCCCGGCGGGGCCAACCTGTTCTTCGGCGGTCAAGCGGGTATCGGCCGACTGTTCGGCCAGTCGATGGGTGTCGAGGCTTCCTGGCTGTTGCCCGTTGCGCTCATCGGGCTGGCGGCGGGTATCTGGTTCACCCGTCGTACGGCGCGCACCGGAAGCGTCCGTGCCGGACTACTCCTTTGGGGCGGTTGGCTGTTGGTGACCGGCGCGGTGTTCAGCTTCATGGACGGGACGGTGCACCCGTATTACACGGTGGCCCTGGCACCCGCGATCGCGGCACTGGTCGGAATCTCGGTGGCCGAGTTGTGGCGGGGCCGGGAATTCCTGGTGTCGCGGATCGTGCTGGCGATAATGGCCGCGGCCACCGGTGTGTGGGCGTTCGTTCTGCTGGACCGCACGCCCGATTGGTTGCCGGCGCTGCGCTGGACCGTGCTGGCCGGATCGGTGGTCGTCGCGGCGATCCTTGCTGTGGGGGCTCATCGACTGGGACGTGGGGCGGTCGTAGTAATCACCGCCGCAGCGCTTTTCGGCCTGGCCGCACCGACCGCGTTTTCGATCTACAACGTCGTGCACGAGCACAGCGGACCCGGCACAATGTCCGGGCCGAGTCGTGACGCCGGTTTTGGCTTTGGTGGAGCTGGGGCGCCAGGCGGGCGCGGTCCAGGTGGGGACACGGCAGATAACGCCGCGCTCGCCCAGCTCATCGAGGGCGCTGACACTCGTTGGGCGGCAGCCAGTATCGGGTCGATGGGAGTCAGCGGCCTCGAGCTGAAGACGGGCGCGTCGCTGATGGCGATCGGTGGTTTCACCGGTTCGGACAACTCGCCGACGCTCGCGCAGTTCCAGGCGTATGTCGCCGACCATCAGGTGCGCTACTTCATCGGTAGCGACCGCGGCGGTCCGTCGCACGGCAAGTCCGGACCCGCCCAGGAGATCACGGCATGGGTGCAGCAGAAGTTCGCCGCGATCGACGTCGGCGGTACGGCGGTCTACGACCTCAGCCAGCCTCGCTGAATCAGACGGCCGCCCTGCTTTCCCCCGGGCAGGGCGGCCGTCGCCATCTATGTTGTTATCGTCGTGACAAGGCGATTCAGGAGGTCCCAATGTCCGTGACCGACGAATATCTGAAGAACAACGAGGCCTACGCGAGCACGTTTACGGGCCCGCTTCCGCTGCCGCCGAGCAAGCACGTCGCGGTGGTGGCATGTATGGATGCTCGACTCGACGTCTACCGGGTCCTCGGCCTTGCCGACGGTGAGGCGCACGTGATCCGCAATGCCGGCGGGGTCATCACCGACGACGAGATCCGCTCGTTGGCGATCAGTCAGCGGCTGCTGGGCACCAAAGAGATCATCCTCATCCACCACACCGATTGCGGAATGCTGACTTTCACCGACGACGAGTTCAAGCGCGCCATCCAGGACGAGACCGGTATCAAACCGGAGTGGGCAGCCGAAGCATTTGCCGATCCCGAGGAAGACGTGCGTCAGTCACTTCGCCGCATCGAAGCCAGCCCGTTCGTCACCAAACACGAATCCTTGCGCGGGTTCATCTTCGACGTCGCCACCGGCCGGCTCAACGAGGTCACGCTCTAGAGGAGGGCCGAGCGCACGGTTGTTGACGGGACTACTCGCGACTCGTGTACAACAACCGTGCGCTGGGCGTCGAATCAGCCGACCTTGTAGGTCGCGATCGCCTTGGCGACCGCCTCACCCTCCGGCGTGACGACGTCGACATCGCAGTTCACCAAAGTCTTGCCGCGTCGCAGCACGCGTCCGATCGCGATCAGATCGGTCGCGCGCGACGGCGCGAGAAACTGCATCGACATAGAAGTGGTCACGCCGCGCAGCGAGTCGGGCACCTCCACACCGGTCCAGGCCGCAGCCATCACCGCGACATCCGCCAGCGCAGCGATCGCGCCGCCGTGCACCATGTCGGCGATCGTGGTGTTGGTCGGGTCCCACGGCAGGCGCAGCCGCACCTCGTCGGCGTCGAGCATGTCGGCGACGATGCCGAGCTTGGCGACGAACGGCGACGACGGGATGAACTGGGCCATGACATCGGCGCCGGTCTGCGGCTCGGTGGGAGTTGGCATGGCTCCAGTATCTGCGGCGGATCAATTACCTCTGGGGTAGGCGAGCAGACGCAAACTGAACTCGCCCGGCAGCAACACGCTCTTTTGCGTCTGTTCGCGCAGGGGAGTGCGTTGACAGCGCAGGCTTGGGCTGGTTTCATATCGGGTTATGCAGATAAATCTGGTCATGTCTACCAACTTTACGAGGATGCCATGACTGCCACCCAGGAGCTCAACCAGGCGGGCCGCTATGAGCTGAGCCATCTGCGCTCCCTGGAAGCCGAGGCCATCCACATCATTCGGGAGGTGGCCGCGGAGTTCGAGCGGCCGGTGCTGCTGTTCTCCGGGGGCAAGGACTCCATCGTCATGCTGCATCTGGCGCTCAAAGCGTTCCGGCCGGGTCGCCTGCCGTTCCCGGTCATGCACGTCGACACCGGCCACAACTTCGATGAGGTCCTGCAGACCCGCGACGAGCTCGTCGAGGAAGCCGGTGTGCGGCTGATCGTCGCCAAGGTGCAGGACGACATCGACGCCGGCCGCGTCGTCGAGACGATCCCGTCGCGCAACCCGCTGCAGACGGTGACGTTGCTGCGGGCCATCCGCGAGAACAAGTTCGACGCCGCATTCGGCGGTGCACGCCGCGACGAGGAGAAGGCGCGAGCCAAGGAGCGGGTGTTCTCCTTCCGCGACGAGTTCAGCCAGTGGGACCCCAAGGCGCAGCGGCCCGAGCTGTGGAACCTGTACAACGGCCGGCACCACAAGGGTGAGCACATTCGAGTGTTCCCGTTGTCCAACTGGACCGAGTTCGACATCTGGTCCTACATCGGCGCCGAGAAGATCAAACTGCCGTCGATCTATTACGCCCACCCGCGCAAGGTGTTTGAGCGTGACGGGATGCTGCTCGCCGTGCACAAGTACCTGCAGCCGCGCAAGGACGAACAGGTCGTCGAGAAGACCGTGCGCTTCCGCACCGTCGGTGACGTCACCTGCACCGGCTGCGTGGAATCCCTCGCGGGCACGGTGTCCGAGGTGATTGCCGAGACGGCGGTGTCGCGGCTCACCGAGCGCGGCGCCACCCGCGCCGACGACCGCATCTCCGAGGCCGGCATGGAAGACCGCAAGCGGGAAGGCTACTTCTAAATGGGGCGAGCGAAGAGACGGGAGAAATAGATGGCGACGCTACTGCGACTGGCTACCGCCGGATCCGTCGACGACGGCAAGTCCACCCTCATCGGCCGCCTGCTGTTCGACTCCAAGGCCGTCATGGAGGACCAGCTGGCCTCGGTCGAGCGCACCTCCAAGGAGCGCGGACACGATTACACCGATCTGGCCTTGGTGACCGACGGCCTGCGCGCCGAGCGGGAGCAGGGCATCACCATCGATGTCGCCTACCGCTACTTCGCCACGCCCAAACGGAAATTCATCATCGCCGACACCCCTGGGCACATCCAGTACACCCGCAACATGGTCACCGGGACATCGACCGCCCAGCTGGCGATCGTCTTGGTCGACGCCCGGCACGGGCTGCTCGAACAGTCGCGCAGGCACGCGTTTTTGGCGTCGCTGCTGGGCATCCGGCACATCGTGCTCGCGGTCAACAAGATGGACCTGACCGGTTGGGACCGTGAGCAGTTCGAGAAGATCCGCGATGACTTTCATGAGTTCGCCGCCCGGCTCGACGTCCACGACGTGACGACGATCCCGCTGTCGGCGCTCAAGGGCGACAACGTCGTGACCAAGTCGGAGAACACCCCCTGGTACGACGGGCCGTCGCTGCTGTCGCATCTGGAGGAGGTGTACATCGCTGGTGACCGCAACCTGGTCGACGTGCGGTTCCCTGTCCAGTACGTGATCCGGCCGCAGTCGCTCGACCATCACGACCACCGCAGCTATGCGGGCACCGTCGCAAGCGGTGTCATGCGCCCCGGCGACGAGGTCGTCGTCCTGCCCACCGGAAAGTCATCCCGCATCACCGCGATCGAGGGCCCGAGCGGGCCTGTCCAGGAAGCCTTTCCACCGATGGCGGTGTCGGTCAGCCTGGCCGACGACATCGACATCTCGCGTGGTGACCTGATCGCCCGACCGAACAACCAGCCAAGAGTGGCACAGGAGTTCGACGCCACGGTGTGCTGGATGGCCGACGAATCCTCATTGGAGCCGGGACGCGACTACCTGATCAAGCACACCACCCGCACCACGCGGGTCAAGGTGACCGCGCTCGACTACCGGCTCGACGTCAACACGTTGCACCGCGACAAGTCCGCCACCGCGCTCAAACTCAATGAGCTGGGCCGCATCTCGCTGCGCTCGCAGGTGCCGTTGCTGCTCGACGAGTACAGCCGCAACGCGGCAACGGGTTCGTTCATCCTGATCGACCCGCACACCAACGGCACCGTTGCGGCCGGAATGATCCTGCCCTACGTCACGGCGCGCACGGCGAGCCCCAACACGGTCCGCCACGACTCGCTGTGCACCTCCGAAGACCGGCTGTCGAAGGGCCGCACCGTGTGGTTCACCGGCCTGTCCGGTTCGGGCAAGTCGTCGGTGGCCATGCTCGTCGAGCAGAAGCTGCTCGAAAAGGGTTGTCCTGCCTACGTTCTCGACGGCGACAATCTGCGCCACGGCCTGAACGCCGACCTCGGGTTTTCCATGGCCGACCGCGCCGAGAACCAGCGCAGGCTGGCCCACATCGCGGCCATTCTCGCCGACTCCGGCCAGGTCGTGCTGGTGCCCGCCATCAGCCCGCTGGAGGAGCACCGTGCGTTGGCGCGGCAGGTGACCACCGAGGCGGGCCTCGACTTCTTCGAGGTGTTCTGCGACACCCCTCTGGACGACTGCGAGCGACGCGATCCGAAGGGGTTGTACGCCAAGGCGCGGGCCGGCGAGATCACCCACTTCACCGGCATCGACAGCCCGTATCAACGGCCGAAGAATCCGGACATACGACTGACGCCGGACCGGTCGACCGAAGAGCTCGCCGACATGGTGATCGAGCTGCTGGAGAGCAAGCGGTGACCGATCATGACGTGGCCGCCCGGTTGGCAACCGAGGCCGGCAAGCTGCTTCTCGATGTCCGCGCAGAGCTGGCCGACGCCACCGCAGCCGAACGGAAAGCCGCGGGGGACAAGCGTTCCCACAATTTCTTGATGGAGGCGCTGGCCACAGAACGGCCCGGCGATGCGGTGCTGTCCGAGGAGGGCGCGGACAATCCTGTGCGGCTGACGGCGAAGCGGGTGTGGATCGTCGACCCGCTCGACGGCACACGTGAGTTCTCCGAACTTGGCCGCGAAGACTGGGCGGTGCACGTGGCGCTGTGGCAATCGGGTGAGCTGATCACCGGCGCGGTTGCCCTTCCGGCGCAAGGTATTACACTCGCGACGCCGACCGTAACCCCGCCGCCGGCCACCGCGGACAAGCCACGCATCGTGGTGTCGCGCACCCGGCCACCGGCCATCGCACTTGCCGTGCGTGACGCGCTGGACGGCACGCTGGTCGAGATGGGCTCGGCGGGCGCCAAGGTCGCGTCCGTGGTCCAGGGGCTCTCCGACATCTACGTGCACGCGGGCGGTCAGTACGAATGGGATTCGGCTGCGCCCGTCGCGGTGGCCCGTGCCGCTGGGCTGCACACGTCGCGCATCGACGGTTCGCCGCTGGTCTACAACCGGCCCGATCCGTTGCTGCCGGATCTCGTGGTGTGCCGTCCAGAGTTCGCGGACGCGGTGCTCGCGGTCACCGGCTGACGCCGCACAGTACGCTCGGCGCGTGAGTAACCCGACCCTGCGTGTCCTGGCCGACCTGCCCCTACGGCCGGTCAGCCTGTCCGAATCGACCCTGATCCTGATCGACTGCCAGAACACGTACACGCGCGGAATCATGGAACTCGAGGGTGTGCAAGAGGCGCTCGACGAGGCTGCCGCGCTGCTCGATCGGGCGCGGTCGGCGGGCATCCCGATCATCCACATCCAGCACGATGACGGCCCAGGGTCGCTGTACGACATCGAGGGCGAGAGCGGCGCAATCGTGTCGCGGGTGGCGCCGCACAACGGCGAACCGGTCGTCGTGAAGAACTATCCGAACTCGTTCGTGCAGACCGACCTCGATGAGGTGTTGAAGACCGCCAACGCCTCGAACCTCGTGCTGGCCGGCTTCATGACCCACATGTGCGTGAATTCCACTGCCCGCGCGGCGTTCAATCTCGGTTACTCGCCGACCGTCGTCGCCGCGGCGACGGCGACCCGCGCTTTGCCCGGCTTGGGTGACGCTACGGTGCCCGCGGAGGCGATGCAGGCCGCCAGCCTCGCCGCGATGGCCGACCTGTTTGCCGTCGTGGTTCCCGGCGTAGACGACATACCCGACTAACCTGGCCACCATGCGGATGTCGGCCAAGGCGGAGTATGCCGTCCGGGCCATGGTCCAGCTCGCCACCGTCGACGAAGGTGTCCTGGTCAAGACCGATGACCTGGCCAAGGCGCAGGGCATTCCGCCGCAGTTTCTTGCCGACATCCTGTCCGATCTGCGCACCGACCGGCTGGTGCGCAGCCACCGCGGCCGCGACGGCGGCTACGAGCTGGCCCGCACGGCCGCCGACATCAGCATCGCCGATGTGCTGCGCTGCATCGACGGCCCGCTGGCCAGTGTGCGCGACATGGGCCTCGGCGATCTGCCGTATTCAGGCCCGACCGCTGCACTGACCGATGTGTGGCGCGCGCTGCGGGCGAGCATGCGGTCAGTGCTCGAAGAGACCAGCCTCGCCGACGTCGCCGCCGGTGCGCTGCCCCGGCACGTCGGCCGGCTCGCCGACGACTACCGCGGCCAGGAATCCAAGCGCGGGCACACGGTCGACTAGCGGCCCGAACCTTGCAGAGCCTCACCGTCAACCCGTAGATTGGATTTTATATTCACTTCAGCCGCGAGAGGACAGTGATGCCGCGTACCGAGTTTCATCGCGATCTGTTGGTGAAGGCGACACCTGCCGACTCATGGGGTGCACTCATCGACGTTCCACGGCTGGTGAGCTGGGTTTCGGTGGTCGAGAATGCGGTTGAGCTCGAACCACTCAGCAAGTACACCGCGGTGCTGATGGATCGTCTCGGGCCCTTCAAAATGCGGGCAGATCTGGACGTCACGGTCAGCGATGTCGAACCCGGATCGTCATTGAAGGTTCGTGCCGCAGGGGAGGATCGCCAAGTCGGCTCGCGACTGCTGGTGTTGGCAAGCCTTCTGGTCCGTCCGGAGAGTCACGGGTCGACGATCGTCGTCGACGGGGTTTACGAAGTGACCGGCAAGGTGGCGAGTATGGGCCCGGGGACGATCAACAAGAAGGCGCAGAAGATCCTCGACGAGTTCTTTGGTGCGGCGAGCGATGAGCTGGGCGTCGCCTGATGCTGCCGCCCTTTCGGCTGTGCCGACCACGCAATCTCACCGAGGCGCTTGACGTGATCGGTGAGGAGAAGGTGCCGTACTGCGGGGGAACCGAGCTGTTATTGGCGATGCGCGCCGGGCTGCACCGGCCGGAAACCCTCGTCGACATCAAGCGCCTGCCCGAGTTGGCCGGCGTCACAACTGACGACAACACCATCGTTCTCGGCGCCACCGAGCGGCATGCCGACCTCGCGGAGCATCCACTGGTGTGTGAGAACCTGCCGATGCTTGCCAGCGTTGAGGCTGCGGTGGGAAACGCTCGGGTCCGCGCCCAGGGGTCCATCGGCGGCAACCTGTGCTTCGCCGAGCCGAAGTCCGACGTCGCCACCGCGTTGGTGGCGTATGGCGGGCACGTCACACTGGCCGGCCCGAGTGGCCGTCGCACCGTCGCGGTCGAGGACTTCGTCGCGGGTCCGTACTTCGCCGAAAAGGAATTCGATGAGTTGCTGGTCGACATCCGGATCCCCATTCCGGCACCCGGCACCCGCGCGGTCTACCTGAAGTATCAGATCACCGAGCGCCCCACCGTCGGCGTCGCGCTGTTGCACGATGCGATCGGCGGCAACTGCCGGCTGGTGGTCGGCGCGGTTGGTGAGGTCCAGACGCTGTGGACGTTCGGCGATCCCTCGGAGATCGACCCCGACGTCGTCGCCGAGGAACTCGACCCAACCCCAGACCTCACCGGATCGGAACGGTACAAGCGCCATGTCGCGGCGGTGTTTGTTCGGCGTGCAATCGACGCGATGGCGGTGGCCGCATGACCGCCGCTGAGCTGGCGATTGTGGAGATCAGCCTCGAGGTCAACGGGACACCGGTCGAGCGGGCCGTTTCGCCCCGCACTCTGCTCGTCGACTTTCTTCGCGAGGAACTCGGCTTGATCGGAACCAAGGTGAGCTGCGAGCTTCAGGTCTGCGGTGTGTGCACGGTACTGGTCGATGACCGCCCGGTCAGCGCATGTACGTTCCTGGCCGTCGACGCCGATGGTGCCCGAGTTCGCACGGTGGAGGGCCTGGCCGAAGGAGGCGCCCCCAACCCGCTGCAGGAATCGTTCATCGCCCACCACGCGCTGCAATGCGGCTTCTGCACCCCGGGCTTCCTGATGATGTCAACCGCATTACTGGAGTCGCGAGACCGAGTCGAACGGGAAGACATCGTCGAGCATCTCGAGGGGAACATCTGCCGCTGCACCGGCTATGCCCCGATCATCGACGCCGTCGCCGAGGTGGCCGCCGAAGCCCGCCATGGATCGGGCCGCCGATGACCATCGACCTTCCGCGCCACGAACTTCGATCCAAGCACGCAGACCAACACTTGACCGTCGGCCGGTCGGTGCGCAGACGCGACCTCGTCGAGAAGGTGCTCGGCACCGCCCAATACGCGGTTGACATCACGATGCCCGGCATGTTGCACGCCAAAATCGTGCGCGCGGATCGCGCGCATGCCCGGATCCTGGCAATCGAGTCGGACAAGGCGCTTGCGCTGCCCGATGTCGTGGCCGTGGTGACCGCGGATCAATTGGCTCCGCTGTTCTCTCGGTTCGGTCACATCATTCCCGACCACTTCATATTGGCCACCGAGAAGGTGCGTTACTTCGGCGAGCCCGTAGCCGTCGTGCTGGCCGAAACCCGGGCCGCCGCAGCAGATGCCGTTGATCTGGTCGAGGTGAGCTATGACGATCTGCCGTCGGTGGTGTCGGCAGCCGAGGCGCTGGCCGACAACGCTCCACTGGTCCACGAAACGACGTACACCGCCACGGCCGACGCTTCATTCAAGGAACTGACCGAGTCCGAAGAGGGCGCCGTGGAGCCGGACTTGACGAACGTCGCGCACGAAGTGACGATCGGGTGGGGTGACGTCGACACCGCATTCGCCGCCGCCCACCTCGTGGTCGAGGGCGCCACCCGCTATCCGATGCTCTACGCCTATGCGATGGAGCCCTACAACGCGGTGGCGATGTACGGCGACGAAGGTCTGACCGTGATCACCACGGCTCAGCACCCCTTCATGGTGCGCGACGACCTGGCGCGCATCTTCGATCTACCGCTGGCCCGAGTCCGGGTCTCCTCGCCGTACATAGGTGGTGGATACGGCTCCAAGTCCTACACCAAGGTGGAACCGCTTGCGGCAGTGGCATCTTGGGCCGTCGGTCGGCCGGTCAAACTGATGCTGAGTGTGGACGAGGCCATCTACACCACACGGGCGGACGATGCGGCCATCGAGGTGCGCAGCGCGTTCGACGCGGATGGTCGAATCCTAGCCCGCGAGTTCGACATCACCATGGACTCCGGTGCCTATGCCGACAACAGCCCGCTGGTGTTGGCCAAGGCGGTGAATCGGTGCTTTGGCCCGTATCGGGTGCCTGCTCTGCGCGTTCGCGGTCGGTCTGTGTACACCAACACCTCGCCGGCTTCGTCCTACCGTGGATTCGGCGCTCCCCAAGGCAATCTCGCCGGCGAGACCAACATGGACCAGGCCGCCGACAGGCTGGGCATCGGTCGCGCTGAGATCCGCCGACGCAACCTTGTGCATTTTGGCGAGGAGATCCTGCCCGGCAACCGTGGCATCGACGCCGACCTGCTCGCCGACCTCGAAATGGTCGTGGACTCGCTGGAACGCGGCCGCCGCGATTCTCGTTGCTACGGAATCGGTTTCGGTGTGACCGCATCCGACGCCGGTGCCTATCCGATCTCGACGGCCCAGGTGCGTGTCGAGACCGACGGATCGGTCATTGTGCTCTCCGGATCGAGCGAGATGGGGCAGGGCAGCCAATCCGTTCTGGCGCAGATCGCCGCCGAAGAGTTCGGCATTGACATGGCGAAGGTGTCTGTCGTCCAGTCCGACACCGCAGGCTCGGTCTACGAACGGACCACGGGCGCGAGCAGAACGACCACGCTGGCCGGGCTTTCGCTGCAACGCGCCTGCGCTGACGCCAGGCAGAAGGTTCGCGCAATGGCGGCCGAGATTTGGGGATGTGATCGGGACGAGGTGAGCGACTCGCCTGGGGCGGTCCTTGGCCCGGACGGGCAGCGACTTGAGATCGGCGCGGTCGTCCGCAAGTGGTTCGGCGGCTCCGCAGGGGAGGTGACCGGCATCGGGCTTGTTCGGCGCGAGGGGGCCACGCGGGATATGCCGCCATTCTGGGAGACCGGGATGGCCGGAGTCGCTGTCGACGTAGATCCCGAGACCGGTTACGTGACCGTGGATCAGCTCGTCACGTGCGCCGACGTCGGCTTCGCAATCAATCCGCAGGCCGTGGAAGCCCAGGATCTGGGTGCCGCGACCCAAGGCCTCGGCGCGGCGCTGTTCGAGGAACTGGTATATGACGGTCCTCAGCTCGCCAACGCTAACGTGGTCGACTACCGCGTGCCGCGGGCGGGCGATCTGGCCCGCCGAATCGATCTGATGATTGCCGAGCGCGGGGACGGCGTCGGGCCGTACGGAGCGAAGGGTGCCGGCGAAGGCCAGCTCAACCCCATCGGGGGAGCGGTGGCCTCGGCAGTCGCCGCAGCCGTCGGTCGGTGGCCGGACCGCCTGCCGTTGACTCCGGAGCGGGTGTGGAGATTGCTCAACGACCTTCCGGAAACGGATTAAGCGGTGACGAGGCGAGGCGACACGTATCGGATCAAATATGCAATCCTCGGCCGCAAACCGATACAGTCAATTCAGCAAAGAGGCCCAAGGGCCCGGACAAGGCATGGAGAGCATGGCGCGCACCATTGAAACAGAGGTATCCGAAAAGGATGCCAAGATCCTGAGTCGCATCGCGGACTCTGTGCGTGGCACGTTCCAGACCGTCGAAGACATGACCCAGTCGTTCATCCGTGAGGCGATCATCCAGGGGGTGTTCCGGCCGGGCCAGCGGCTCAACCTGGACACCATCGCCGGGTCACTCGGTGTGAGCCGCATGCCGGTGCGGGCCAGTCTGCGACAACTGGAGAACGAGGGCCTGGTTCAGATCCACCCGTACCGCGGTGCCACGGTGTCGGTGCTGCGCCCCGAGGAGATCGCGGAAATCTATGAACTCCGAATCCTTCTCGAGTCCTATCTGCTGAAGCTGGCCATCAAGGCCATGGACGACGAGCTTGTCCACCGGCTAGAGGCGATCGTGCACAACCTGGAAGATGCCGAGGAACTCAGCGAGCGACTCGAGCGCCGCTATCAGCTCTACGAGCTGATCTACCAGCGGGCCAACCGGCCGCGCGCGCTGGCCCAGGTGAACAACCTGCGGGCTTCAGTCGGACGGTACTTGCTCCTGCAACGCGTCGATGAGCAGCACAGCCACGAAGAACTGATCGACCATATCCGGGATCGGGATGTCGAGTCGGCCACCGCCTGGCTGTCCAAACACCTCCGCAAGGTCTCGGACAAACTGCAGGCCATCGTCGCAAACGAAGAGACCACCTCGGCCTAGCCGGGGCAGACCCCCGTGCGGAGCCCTTCCTAACGCCTACCGCGCCGACCGTTTCCGTGTTCACTGGGCTCGGTTTCCCCCATACCGCTGTCTCTTATTTTGGATCTAAGATAATCTATTCAATACACGCAAGGTCCCGGGAGGAGTCCCATTGGCCCCGATTTCGTTCGGAGTGCGCGTGCCCAACTCTGGGCCGCTGACGTCGGTGGCGAATATCACGCGCGCGGCGACCGAGGCCGAGGAGATGGGCTTTGATTCGATCTTCCTGCACGACCACGTCGTGTGGAGCTCCGATATGCACCGGCACCACATCTCGTCGGGTGCCCACGAAGCACTGGACGAGGATCAGTCCGCGGACTTCTTCGAATCGCTCACCACCATCGGGTACCTCGCCGCGAAGACATCGACCGTCCGGATCGGCGTTGCCTGCCTCGTCATGCCCACCCGAAATCCGATCTACGCGGCGAAACAGCTGGCCACCCTCGACCACCTGACCGGCGGCCGGTTGATCGCTGGTGTCGGGTTGGGGTCGAAGGCATCTCAGATGGCGAGTGAGTTCGAGGTTTTCGGGGTGCCCTTCTCGGCGCGGGCGCGGATGACCGACGAATTCGTCGAGGCGATGCGGGCCATTTGGACGGAGCCGCTGGCGTCGTACTCGGGACGCCATGTGTCATTTGCCGACGCCGAGATCTTCCCCAAGCCGCTGCAAAAGCCGGGACCGGAAGTCTGGGTCGGGGGCTGGACCGATGCGGCAGCCCGGCGCACCGGGCGGCTGGGCGACGGATGGGTGCCCGGCTGGTTGTCACCGACGGAAATGGCGCGCGGTGCCCAGATCGTCCGCGACACCGCAGCCGAACATGACCGCAAACCGGACGACATCACCATTGCCGTCGAGAAGCTCACGGTCATCGACCGCGACCACGACGCGGCGATGGCCAGGGCTCTGCCCACCGTCGAGACCAGCTCGAAGACCTATGAGCGCGACATCGATCGAATCCAGTTCGCACTGGACCGTCACATCTTCGGCTCGGTGTCGGATGTCCAGCGCCGCGTCGAGGAGTTCGTCGATGCCGGGGTGACGCACTTCGAGCTGAAGTTCATCTATCCCACCATGGACGAACTCACTCGGCAGATGGAGCTGTGGGCCGAGGAGATCCTGCCGAAGTACCGCTGAAGGCCGGATAACGCCGGATTAGGACCGGATTAGGAAAGGGCGCACGATCATGAACATTGAGTTCTCCCGGGGATTTCGCCGGCGGCGCCGGTTCTCCTCCGTCCTCGTTGCCGGACTGATCGCCGTCCTCGCCATCGCCGGATGCGGGTCCAACGCCGGCTCCAACGCCGGCTCCGACGCCGGGCAGTCCGCCGAGTGGAAGCCGGACAAGGACATCGACTGGATCGTCCCGTACAGCCCCGGCGGCGGGTTCGACGTCTACTCCCGCGGCATCGCCGAAGTCATGCAGAAGACCAAACTGCCCAGCGGCGTGAGCGTGGTCATCCGCAACATGCCGCCGCTGCCACAGGGCATCACGCAGGAGTACACGGCCAAGCCGAACGGCTACACCATTGGGATATTGCCGATGCCCGCCGCGATCGCACAGCAGATCCAGGATCCGGACCTGGCCAAATGGGACACCGAGAAATTCACTGTGCTCGGCAGCGTGGACGAGAACGCTTACGTGGTTTACGTGGCGGGGAACTCGCCGTACCGCTCGATCGACGACTTGATCAAGAAGAAGGGACTGCGGTCGCTCACCGTTGAGGAAGGCTCCTCGTCGGCGCTGGCGGGTCAGGCCGCCGTCAAGGCGCTCGGGCTGGATGCCACCGTTACCTACGGGGCCGACGGATCTGCCGACGTGGTTACCGGATTGCTGCGCGGGGACGCCGATTTCATCGTTTACGGGTCCACCGACTTGACCGGATTTGTGGAGTCCGGCGATATCAGGCCGTTGCTGTTCCTGGGTACCGAGGAACAGCGCCCCCAATCGCTGCCTTGGCTCAAAGACGTGCCGAGTGCGGCTACCAAGGGCTTCACCGATCTCAGCGGAGCGGTGACGGAGCTTCGCCTGATCGTCGCGCCACCCGAGCTGCCGGACGGCGTGGCCACGTACCTGCGCGACACGGTCTACGGGACGATGACCAGCCCCGAGTTCGCGGATTGGGCGAAAACCGCTAAGCGGCCGATCATTCCGCGCGACTGGCGGGCGGCCACCGAGGTCATGAAGAAACAGATCGAGCAGATGAAGGAACTCGTCCCGACGTTGCAGGGCTGACCGGCGCGATGGGATTCCTGGGTGCCCTGCCCGACGCACTGGCCGCGATGGCCAATTGGGCATTCCTTGTCGCATTCTTGATCGGCTGCCTCAACGGAATGCTCACCGGCCTGCTGCCGGGGCTCGGAGGTTCCGTCGGGATCGCGCTGATGATCCCGTTCACCTACAACATGGACACCCGTACCGCGATGGGGTTGTTCATCGCCGCGTTGGCCGGTCAATCATTCTGCGGGTCGGTGACCGCGATCCTGCTAAACGTCCCCGGGTCGTCGCCAAGCGCGGCAACGACTTTGGACGGCTATCCGCTTGCCCGGCAGGGCCGCGGCGGATTCGCGATCGGCATTTCGGCGTCATCGTCCTTCCTCGGCTCCTTCATCGGTACGTTGCTGCTGATCGCGCTCATCCCGGTGGTGCGGCCACTAGTGCTGTCGTTCTCGTTCCCGGAATTCTTCATGCTGGGCGTCTTCGGACTGACGGTGATCGCGATGGCGTCCCGCGGGTCGATGTTCAAGGGCGTCGTTTCCGGTCTGTTGGGTGTGCTGTTCTCCTTCGTCGGATTCGCCCCGGTCGGCGGTGACGTGCGCTACGCGTTCGACCAGCCGTCCCTCTACAACGGCTTCGACGTAGTGATCGTGTTGGTCGGGATGTTCGCGGTCACCGAGGCGCTCGATCTGCTGCGAACGAATCAAAGTGTCTCAACAGCTGCCGCGGACATGAAGTTCGGTCACCGGCAGATCTTCGAGGGTGTTCTCTACACGATCAAGCAGCCGTTCTTGTTGATCCGCAGCTCACTGATCGGCGCCGGGATCGGCTTGGTGCCTGCTGTCGGCGGCAGCGTCGCGGCGTTTCTGGCGTACTTCCAGGCGGCCAGGACGTGTAAGAACCCGCGGTTCGGCTACGGGGACCCTCGAGGCGTGCTCGCGCCCGAAGCATCCAACGACGCCAAGGATTCCGGCTCGGCCCTGCCCAGCCTGGCGTTCGGCATCCCGGGCAGCTCGGATTGGGCGGTCGTCATGGGCGCCATGGTGATTCACGGGTTGACACCCGGGCCCAACTTGATCAGGGAGAGTCCAGACATCGTCTGGATCGCGATCATCGTGCTGAGCGCTGCGAGCTTCTTCACCTCGGCACTGGGTCTGATGTTCGGACCGCAACTGCTCCAGATCACCCGCATCAAGCCGGGCATCTTGTCGCCGTTCGTGTTGATGCTGGCGGTGATCGGCGCTTACGCGCTCAACCTCAGCACCACCGATGTGATCGCGTCGATCGGTTTCGGACTGGTCGCCTACGCCATGCGAACGATCGGGATGCCGCTGATCCCGCTGATCCTCGGGTTCATCCTCGGCCCCCTGGTGGAGAAGTCGTACCTCCAGACGCTTTCCTCATATGGAGGCATCAGCGGCTTCTTCACCCGCCCGATCTCGGTGGTCCTGATGATTCTCACCGTTGCGGTGCTCGTCTACGAAGTGACCTCAACCCGTCGCGCCGGCCAGCGTGACGCCGTCGAGGTCGCACGCGGCGTCAAATCCGCCACTCGGCCTTGGTCATTGGCCGTCATGGGTGCATTCGGTGCTGTCGCTCTCGCTGCCCTGGTGATGGCCGCCGACTTCAGCGACAAGGGGCGGGTTTTCCCCATCATCACAGCTGGCGCCCTTGTCGTGCTGGTTTCCGTATACCTCACGGTAGCGCTGGTACCGCCGGTGCGAAGAAGGGCCGGAGCAATGATCGCCGACGGTGGCGGCATGGAGGAACTTGTCGCGCAGCTGGAGCAGGATGCGGTCGAACGCATTGAAGCGCAGCAGGATTCGTCCCCTCAGAACGGCGCGAAGCGATCTCGGGACATTCCGGATGAGGACGGACTCGCCGCCGAGCGCCGTACGGTCGGCACGGCGGAGCAGACAGCTCCGGTGGTGGCGCCTGCCGAGCCTCTCACAGACGACCAACCCGACGACATGGCCCGTCGCCTCCGCACCAGCTTGGTGTTAGTGGTCGGCTTGCTGGGGGGAATCATCCTCTTCGGCATGGAGGTCACGGTGCCGGTGATCTTCGTGCTCTTCCTGCGCCTGGTCAGTCGGGAGCGGTGGTTGACCACCATCGTGACGACCGTAATTTCCTGCATTGCATTGTATCTCGTGTTCCACACGCTACTTGATGTTCCGTTGGAGGGCGGTTTGTTGCTGTCCTACTGAGGCCGCACCGGACATCGCTTGAGAAGGAAGGGGAGTGATGGCGCGCTCGAGCACGCGTGCGCACCGTCCGGCCGGTGTGGGGGCGACGGTCTGGGTGGCCGCCCTCACCGCCGGGTTCCTCACGTCGGGTATGCAGGGCATCGTTCCGGCGATCCCTGCGATCCGTGACCACTTCGGCCTCGACAACTTCCAGGTCGGCCTGATCACGAGCGTCTATCTACTTCCCGGGCTTTTCTCCGCGTTCGCGGCGGGGGTGCTCACAGAACGGATCGGCGCGCGGAAGGTGGTCGTCGGCGGGCTGCTGGTGTTCGGGCTGGGCGGCGCGCTGCTGATGGTGGTGCATGACCTGGGCACCCTGCTGTCCGTCCGCTTTGTGCAAGGCATCGTGTTCGGGGCCCTCCAGTCCATGACCGTGGGCATCATCGGATCGGCCGCGCTATCCGGACGGGCGGCTCACCGCGACCAGAGCCGGCGGATCGTGGCGATGGCCGCCTCGGAATCGGTGTTCCCGGTCATCGGCGGAATGTTGTTGGCGCTCTCGTGGTTCGCGCCGTTCGCGCTCCAGATTCTGACGCTGCCGCTGGCGATCGTCGCGTGGTTCGTCCTCGCGGACTACCAAGACGAGCCGCGGAGGGCGAAAGATGCCCCCAAGGAATCGATTTGGAAGGCACCGGCGGTCGTCGGCGTCCAGATTCTGGCGGCGGCGCGCTTCATCTTCAAGTTCGCGGTTTTGACGTATACCCCTGTACTCGCCGTTGACCACGTCGGGATGTCCGCCGCGGTGGTCGGCTGGCTGGTCGGCGGGTGCGGCGCGATCTCGGCGGTGACGGCTCTGTTGTCCGAGCGGCTTGCGTCCCGCTGGCGGTCGTCGGAGATGATCTTCGGCTGCATGCTGCTCATCGGGATCAGTTTGGTGCTGATCGGATCGGCCGGCACGGCCGTAGCGGTGGCGATCGGGCTTCTGCTCTACGGCATACAGGACGGCATCTACGGGGTCGCCCACAACGTCCTCGCCAACGAAATGGCGCCCGCAGGCACCCGCATGGTGTACATCGGGCTGACCGGCACGGTCCGAAACGTCGGAAAGTTTGTGTCGCCGTTGGCGTTCGGCGCCGTCACGCTACTTCTGTCGATTTCCCAGACCTTCTTCACATTCGCCGGAATGAGTGTCGTGGGGGCCGCGGTGGCGCATAGGGTCGCCCGCACGCAGAAACAGATGGCGCCCGCGACGGCCGGCGACACAAAACGCGACTCCACCGACGACTCGTCGGACTGAAGGACAGGAACCAAGCGACGGTTATCTTATTCTAGATTTTGGATATAATATGAACCCTGGGTTTCTGAGGGAGAAGGAGAACTGCTGCGATGCGCAGTACGCCTGTGAGCTTCTACAGCGAAGAGCAGCGGATTGCCGCTTTGTGGCGCACACCCGAGTTGGGCGAGGGCCCTTTTCGCGCCATCGTGCAGGGGCCCGGCTGGTTGGGCCTGATGGATTCCAAGCTCTACGTGCGCTACCACGAGGCGCTTACCGCGGCCGGCTACGGCGTCCTGATCTTCGACTACCGCGGGTTCGGCGATTCGGAGGGCGATCGAGGTTACCTCTCACCGTCCTGGCAGCTGCAGGACCTCATCAATGCCGTTACGTACCTGACAACCCGTGAGGACGTGGTGGCCGATGCGATCGGGGTCTTCGGCAGCGGTGGCACCGGTGGTGGCAACGCGGTGCTGCTCGCCGCGGCCGATAGCCGCATCAAGGCGGCGGTGAGCCAGGTGCCGGTCGCGGATGGAAGAGACTGGCTGCACCGGATGCGCTCGGAGTCCGAATGGCTGGCCTTTCTCGCGGACTTGGAGGAGGACCGCAAGCTACGGGTCGTCAAAGGCGCAGGCCGGCGAGTCCATCCCCGCGAGGAGATCATGGTGCCGTCCGCGGAACGGCGGACTACCAAGGTCAAGGCCGATGTGGACGGTCGCATTCCCACCGACGTGCCCTTGGCCTGCGCCGACGAGATCCTCGCTTACCAGCCTCGGGTGGCGGCGTTCGGGCTGACCACGCCGCTGTTGGTGATCGGTGTCGAGGGTGACGCGACGACGCCGACCGATCATGCTGAGGCGTTGTACGAGGCCGCATCCGGGCCCAAAGAGCTCATCATCCAGCGGCATACGACGCACTACGCGGCGTACGACCAGTACTGGGAACAGACCACGCCGCGCATCGTCGAATGGTTCGACTTGCACGTTCAGCCAGTCGATCTCGCGGTGCACAGCACAGTCGGCCGGAGCGGCCGAACCACCGGCGCGACGGGAGCGGGAGTCGAGGCATGAGCACCCGAAGACGACCGCGAGTGAGGATCGCAGCGAGGAACGAGCAAGGACCGGAGCGAACGGGAGTCGAGGCATGAGCATTGCACTGAGGTTGAGCGGCGGCACGGTGGCGACTCCGGCGGGCAACGTCGCCGCCGATGTCATCGTCAACGACGGAAAGATCGTCGGACTGGTGGACCACAGCCTGCCCGTGGACACCGCACGCAACGTCGACGTCACCGGAAAACTGGTGCTTCCGGGAATGGTTGATGTACACGTGCACACCCGCGAGCCGGGGTTCGAGCACAAGGAAGACATCGAGACGACGTCGCGCCAGGCCGCCGTGGGCGGGGTGACGACGATCTTCGGCATGCCGAACCTCAACCCGCCCACCAACGACGTCGACACCCTGACCGACGTCTTCGACCGCTACGCCCGGACGTCGATCGTCGATTACAACCACAACCCGGCCCCCACCAACTACGACCAGATCCAGCCGATGGCCGACATGGGTGTGCAGGCCTACAAGATCTACATGGTCGTCGACACCGGACGCACCTACCCACATCCGGCGGGGACCGGCATGCACGACCACGGCCACCTGCTGAAGATGATGGACCTGATCGCAAAGACCGGTAAGCGCTTCATCATTCATCCGCACGATCAGGCCCTGATGGATTACATCGAGGGTGAGTACCTGGCCCGTGGCGAGAACACACCGCAGGGCTACGCGTCTGCGTACGCCGCGCGATCGGGTGTCATCTGGGACACCGCGATCGACGTCTGCTTGCGGCTGGGGGAGGCCTCCGGCTGCCCAATTCACATCGCCCACATGCAGACCAAGCGGTCGATCGAGGCGGTGCGGCGGGCGAAGGCGGCCGGCGTCGATGTCACCTGCGAGGTGAACCACTGGGGCCCGTTCCTGTCGACGTGGGAGGACGTGGAGACGCTCGGGCCGTACGCGCTGTCCTACTGGGTGCCCGACGAAGGCCGTGAGGCGATCTGGGAGGGCATGGTCGACGGCACCATCGACATCTGCTCGTCCGATCATGCACCGCACACCCGGGAGGAGAAGGAGATCGGCTGGACCCAGATGTGGAGTTGTCACACCGGCACCCCGGGCATCCAGTACTACTACCCCCTGCTGCTGGACGCGGTGAACAAGGGCAAGCTCACCCTGGAACGGGTGGTGTCGCTGGTGGCAACACGGCCCGCGGAAGCGTTCGGCCTCCTGCGCACCAAGGGTTCCATCCAAGTCGGCGCAGACGCTGATCTGATTGTCGCCGATATGAATTCGCCGTGGACGATCAGCAATGCCGGTGTGCTCTCCCGGTGCGGGTGGACACCGTACGACGGGCGCGAGATCACCGCCAACATCGAGCGGACATTCGTCCGCGGCACCGAAGTCTTCGCCGACGGGACCGTCGTCGGACAACCCGGCCACGGCCGACTGGCGACCGCGGTCGCTGAAGTCACGCAGCTAGCGGCCACTACCGCCCCCGGAGGACAGAACTGACATGAAGTTTGGATTGTTGTTGCCGCACTTCGGCGAACACGCCGGCAGGGAGAAGCTGCTCGAAGGATCCAAACTCGCCGAGGACGTCGGCTTCGACTCGGTGTGGGTACGCGACCACTTGGTGTTCGAACCCCACGGCGAGATGGAGAAGCCCAACCGGACGTTTTACGACGCGCTGACAACACTGACCGCGATCGGCGCGGTCACCAATCGCATCATGCTGGGCACCGGATCGCTGATCCCCTTCCGGCATCCCCTGGTAACGGCATTGATGGCCGGAACCATCACGCAACTGGTCGGTCCCCGGCTCATCCTCGGGTTTGGCGCGGGTACTTTTGACCACGAGTTCGAAGCCGTCGAGTGGGGAGATCGCGACCGCGTGGAGCTGGTGCGGTCGAACGCGGAGATCCTGCGCCGGGTGTTCACCGAGAACGACGTCGATTACTCCGACGCCAACTTCACGTTCCGAGACGTCACCGTCGAGCCGAAGCCCCTCGGCGGCCGGATTCCGTTCTGGTACTGCGGCGCCACGCCGCGCTCCGCCCGGCTGGCGGTAGAGTTCTGCGACGGGTGGATGCCTGGCCGAATCTCGTTGCACACCATGGCCAAGCGGATCGAAACCATGCGCGACCTTTCCGACCGCCAGGGCAAGACCATGCCGACGATCGCGGTGATCCCTCCGACCAGCATCGAAGAGACCCGCGAAGAAGCCTTGAAGTTCGTGAATATTCCTGGCCTGTTGGCGTGGGCCAACAAGTCGAAATTCGCCGTGAAGCCGCCGTCCGGGAAGTTCGAGACGGTGGAGGATCTCGAAGGCCAGCTGATCGTGGGTTCCCCGGATGAAGCGGTGGCCGAGGTCAAGAAGTTCCAAGACCTCGGGACCGAACATCTGATCTTCGACTTCCGGTTCAAGTTCGACCGGTTCTTCGATCAGATTGAACTGCTCGGCCGGGAGGTGCTTCCTCACCTCCGGTGACAGGGCGATGGTAGACGTTGCCGCACATGAGTTCTGAGGTCGTCGATTCGCCGCCGACCCGAATCCTTCTTCGAGCGACCAGAATTCACGCCCAGGAAAGGCGGGCCTGCATGACAATGACAACCGACGACACTACGACAAAGCTTCGCGAGGATCTCGTCACCTGCACCCGACTTCTCGTCTTCTGCGGCGTGCTCGATTACAGCGGGCACCTGAGCGCCCGGATCCCCGGCACCGACCACGTGCTCATCCAGCCTCGCGACATGAGTCGCGCAGCGCTGACACCCGAGGACCTGTTGGTGGTGAACCTCGATGGCGAGGTGATAGACGGCGAGGTGCCGCCGCCCGCCGAGACCGCTATCCACACCGGTGTGTACCGCGCTCGTCCGGACGTCGGCATGGTATGCCACGGCCATCCCACACTGTCCACCACGTTCTCGATGGTCGACACTCCGCTGGTGCCCATGCGCCACTTCGCCTACAAGCATCCCAAGGGGTTGGCGGTACACCCCGACCCCACCCACATCCGCAGCCGTAAGCAGGGCGACGCCGTCGCCAAGACCCTCGGCGATGCCGATGCCTGCTTGCTGCGATCTCATGGCACGGTGTTGGTGGCCAAACGATTCGACGTGCTGTTCATGGACTGTCTCGATCTCGAGGAGAACGCCAAGACACTGCTGGCGGCAAAGCAGTTGGGCGACAATCTGTTCCCACTGACCGACGAGGAGGTTGCGATCGTCGCAGACAGCTACGACCGCGGCGGACACCGACCCGGCAAGGTGTGGGAGCACTACATTCATCGCGGCCGAGTCGCAGGGCTGTTGTAGGACCTAGGCGGCCGTCAAGCGTTCACGAGGTGCGCCGCTATCTCCGCAGCCACCTGTTCCACGCAGTCGTGCTGCAGACTGTGCGTGCCGTCCAGCATGACGACCCTCGAGCCCGCTATGCGTTCTGCGTATTCGAGCTTCTGTGACTGCCGGTGCGCGTCCGAGCGGGACGAGACGAGCACCAGCGTGGGGACACGGATCGCGTCGGTGAGCGGGCGGATCACGTCCTCGTCCCGGACGCGCTGGAGCTCATCCAGCACCCAATGCGGCATCTTGCCGAACAACGACCCATCGAAGGCGGTGTAGTAGCACGAGAACACCGACGCCTGCCGCTCCGGCCCCCAATAGGCGTCTGGTGTGTTGCGCATCGCGTTCTCGATCGCCGCCTCTGGTGAAGCGAAAGGTCCCAGCCCGTCGCGGACGTTCCCGTAGAACACCTCCATTGCCTCTTTGGACTCATACGTCATGCGGGCGGGGTCGATGAGCACGATGCGCTCCACGGCGTGCGGCCACCGCCCGGCGACATACGGTGCCAGCCAGCCTCCGCGTGAGTGCCCGATGAGCGTGGCGACCCCGCTGCCCATCGTCTGCTGCACGGCGAGGACGTCGCGGCCGAAGAATTCGGGTTCGTACCCTGAGGATGGCTTGTCGCTGTCGCCGCCACCGCGCTGGTCGATGGAGACGAACCGGTAGCGGTCGCCGAGTGCGGCGACGAGACGGGGTGCGAGCATGTTGAAGGCCATCGCGGTGCCGCCCACGCCGTGGAGCATGATTGCCGTCTTGCCCCTAGGGTTTCCGCCCCAGTCGATGCCGCGTAGCCGCACCCGGTC
>JAJKIB010000189.1 GCA_021154745.1 Mycobacterium sp. | reverse complement strand
CGCCAGCGCCGATATCAAGACGTTTCAACTCGTCAAGAACACGGTTAGCAGCGCGCTCATCGAGAATGGCCGCTGGCCTGATGATTCGGACATCGTCCTTCGGTGCTACACCCATGGTCTGCCTATCGGGTAGTCCAGCCGGAAGGTTGAGCCTTGGGGCGCAGAAGAAACCTCTGGGGCCTGCTCATAACAAGGCCAAATGGGAGTCCAAGTAGTCCGTCGACCATCAAAACCGCTGGTCTGCGCTACGGGCCGATGTTGCGGCATGGCCGGGTCCGAAGCGAGTGGACGTAGTCGTCGGGGGCGCCAGCAGCCTCTGCCGCGTCGGCGATGATGCCGAGGTAGCGGGCGGACGGCAGCCCACCCTCAAAGGCATTCAGCACGTAGAGCCAGGCAAGCGGGTCGCCGTCCAGTGTGTGAATCCGCACCCGAATCTTGTCGTAGACGCCCAGAGCTCCCTCCCAGGCGTCCAATGCGTGCTCATCCAAGTTGATGAGGTCGTACAGGACCACGAAGACCTGCGAGCCTGCCTCCTCGACGACAGTCGCAAGTGCGCCTTCCCATCCAAGGTCGGCGCCACCGAACGTCAGCCGCCACCCGTCGAGCCAGCCGGTACCTGCCATAGGTGAGTGCGGCGCGCGGTCTGCCATCTGCCGCGGATCCATGTTGCTGCCGTAGGCGGCATAAATGGCCATATCGGTGAAGCCTAGGGGCCACCGACGGAGCTTCGGCTGAACCGTAGGTCAGAATGTCGGCCGTGGCGCGAATGGTGATTGTCGGCGGTGGCCCAGGTGGCTACGAGGCTGCGCTGGCAGCTAGGCAGGTGGGCGCCGATGTCACGCTCGTCGACCGCGATGGACTGGGTGGCTCCGCGGTCCTCACCGACGTGGTCCCCAGCAAGGCGCTCATCACCGTCGCCGACGTCATGGATGAGGTCAGCGACTCAAGGGCGCTCGGCGTGCGGTTCGACGGCGATGTCGGCGTCGACCTTGCCGTCGTCAACCAGCGACTCCTCACGCTGGCGTCGGCCCAGTCTGCCGACGTCGAGAAGCACCTTGAGGCAGACGGAGTCCGCGTGTTGCGGGGTACTGGACGACTTGACGGCCCTGACCGAGTCAACGCCGAGCTGATGGACGGCTCGACCGAAGTGCTCGAGGCGGACGCGGTGCTGGTCGCAACGGGCGCACACCCGCGAGAGTTGGACGCAGCGCGTCCGGACGGTGAACGAATATTGAGCTGGACGCAGCTCTACGAGCTCACCGAGCTGCCAGAACGACTGATCGTCGTCGGCTCCGGTGTCACGGGGGCCGAGTTCGCCGGCGCTTATCAAGCACTTGGCTCGCAGGTAACGCTGGTGTCCTCGCGCGAGCGCGTGCTTCCAAGCGAGGACGCCGATGCAGCACAGGTGCTGGAAGAGGTCTTTGAACGCCGTGGAATGACGGTTCTCTCGCGTTCGCGCGCAGTGTCTGCCGCTCCCAGGGGCGACTCGGTGATCGTCGAGCTGCAAGACGGCAGAACCATAGAGGGAACGCACGTGCTGATGGCTGTTGGGTCGGTTCCCAACACCGCCAATATTGGGCTGAAGGAGGCCGGCGTCCGGCTGGATGACGGCGGGTTCATCGAGGTCGACCGGGTTTCCCGTACCAGGGCGCGGGGGGTGTATGCCGCTGGTGACTGCACCGGCGTCCTAATGCTGGCCTCTGTTGCTGCCATGCAAGGTCGTATTGCGATGAAGCACGCACTGGGCGAAGCCGTGCAGCCGCTGGACCTCTCAGTGGTGTCGAGCAACGTCTTCACCGACCCAGAGATTGCCACCGTTGGCCTCACGCAACAGCAGGTGGACGACGGCGCCATGGCGGTGTCGCAGATCAAGCTGCCGCTGTCGACGAACGCCAGGGCAAAGATGCAGGAGTTCCACGACGGTTTCGTCAAGCTCTTCTGTCGCGTCGGCACGGGCATTGTGGTCGGCGGTGTCGTCGTGGCTCCGCGTGCCAGCGAGCTCATCTACCCGGTGTCTCTTGCGGTCCGAATCGGGCTCAACGTCGACCAGGTCGCTGACGCGTTCACGATCTACCCCTCGTTGTCTGGCTCGGTGTCTGAGGCAGCGCGCCAACTGCACCTGCGGTTCTAGCCCTCAGACAGGCGGAACCAGCGCTCCCGATTCCAGCAGCCCAAGCGCAGACTCGAGCGCGGCCGCGAGCCGTAGCAACGATGCTTCGCTGCCAGCCGTCCCGGTCATCGCCATGCCAACCGGAAGCTGGTGAACAAACCCAACGGGCAGGCTGAGGATCGGGTACCCGGCGATCGCCGGTGCCGTTGTCGCGTCGCCTCCGATATTGGCATCGCCGAGTACGAGGTCATTCATGATGGCCGGCGGGAACGCAGGTGAGAGTAAGGCGTCCAGCCCGTGCTCACGCAGCACAGCGTCGATGCCGTCCTCGCGGGCCGCCTTGAGTGAGCGCGATCGAGCCAGCCGGTAGCCCTCGCTGTCGAGGCCCCCGAGGGTCTGTGCCTTCTCGAAGTACTCCTGGCCGAACCACTGCAGCTCCTGTTCTGCGTGTTCGGAGTTGAAGGCAATGACCTCCTCGAGCGTTCTTGGGCCACCATCGGGGCGTCCGGTCAAGTAGTTGTTGAGATCGTGTTTCAGCTCGTACAAGAGGACGGCCATCTCATCGCCGCCTTCGACAGCCCCCGGGTCGTCGTATGTCGGCATCGTCGGGAACGTGACCGGGTCGATGACCTTCACGCCGGTCTTCGCCAGAAGTGCAACAGCGGCGTCGACGACCTCGTCGGTGGCTGCATGGTGGCCGAAATGATTTCGAACGACACCAACAGTCAGGTCGCTGACGTCACCGGAAGCAGCTGCCGCAGCGAAATATTCATTGCGACCGGTCATGGCGTCGAGCAGGGCGGCAGCGAGCCGCACACTCCGCGACATCGGGCCTGGCGAGTCCTGGCTGTGCGAGATTGGCACGATGCCGCCGGTGGGGAGCAGGCCGACCGTTGGCTTGAGACCGACAACCCCGTTGTAGCTGGCAGGACAAATGATCGAACCGTCGGTCTCGGTGCCGACCGACAGCGGTGCAAGGCCGGCAGACACTGCAGCACCTGACCCAGATGACGAGCCTCCAGCGTTGCGCGCTGGGTCCCACGGGTTGCGAGTCAGTCCGCCACGGGCACTCCACCCGCTGGTCGAGTGCGGCGACCTGATGTTGGCCCACTCGCTGAGGTTCGCCTTTCCCAGCACCACGAGGCCAGCCCGGCGCAGCGCCCCAACGAGCGCGGCGTCACTGGTCGGTTTGGTGCTGGCCAGCGCCAGCGAACCTGCTGTCGTGAGCATGGCGTCGGCGGTGTCGATGTTGTCTTTAACCGCGATGGCCAACCCATGGAGGGGGCCCCGACTCTTGCCGTCTCGCAGCTCGGCGTCCAGGTCGGTGGCGATGCTCATGGCGTCGGGGTTGAGCTCGATGAACGAGTTGAGCTCTGGACCTGATGTATCCACCGCGCCAGCGCGAACCAGGCAGTGGTCCACTTGCTCCGCGCTCGACAAGGCCCGTAGTGGCAGTTCGGCGCGAGAGAACAGGCTGGCCGACGGCAGTTGCTTGGTCACCTGTCCACTCTGGCCAACCTGAACCCATCCGACAAGATAGGCGCGACCGTCGATGAGGGGAGTCCAGGTGAAGGTCGTGGTCGTCGGCGCCGGGTTCGCCGGGTTGATGGCAGCAGTCGATCTCACGCGGGCTGGGCATCACGTTGACGTCTTTGAGGCGCGCGGGCGAGTCGGTGGCCGGGTTTGGTCAGAGCTTCTTGATCCCGATGACCCGGAGACGATGATCGAGCGAGGCGCCGAGTTCATCCTCGACGGGTATGAACTCATGCGGTCGATGCTCGATTGGTATGCCCTGGGTCTTGCTCCCACCGGGATGTCGTATTACGTACGAGAACCACGTGGCGTCGACGCGACCCCAGAAGATGTCGCCGCATGCGCAGCGGCTGTGGCTGAGCGCGCCAGGCACATGCCGCGGGGGACGCCGCTGGCTGACCTGTTCCAGGACATCAACGCCGACGTGGGCGCCGGCGTGAGTGCTGGTGCGTTAGCGGCCTTTGGCTCACGCCTTGAGATGACATCGGGTACCACGCTGGACCAGCTGGATGTCAGCAATGCGGTCGGGGTCGCGATTGGCTTCGACCCCAAGACGTCATTTCGAGTGGCTGGCGGCAACCAGTCACTCGCCTCGTCGATGGCGCGCGAGCTGGGTCACGCAGTTCACCTCAACGACCCGGTCGAAGGCATCCGACATGGCCAGTCGCACCAGACGGTGCTGATGAGGTCGGGCACTGTTGAGTGCGATGCCGTCGTGATCGCAGTCCCCCTCGCGGTCTTGAGTCGGCTTGCCCTTGCCCCAGCGTTACCTGACTGGAAGCTCCACGCGATAGCGCGGTCGGGTGTTGGTCATGTCGCCAAGCTGCACGCCCCGCTCAGTGGTGCAGAGCGACCGCCATGGTCAGCTGTGCAAAGCGTCCGTGACAGGTTTTGGACGTGGACGGCCACCGATTTCTCAGGTGGTGTGCAGCGCGTCCTTCATTGCTTCGCAGGTTCTCGACCGGCGCTTGAATGTCTGGCTGTTGAATCCGGTCCTACGACTTGGGCCGGGCGGGCACAAGAGCTACGTGACGACCTCGTCCTCGACGTCGAGCGGGCGGTCGTCACCACTTGGAGTGATAACCAGTGGACCGGTGAGGGTTACACCGCCATGACAACGACCGTCGAACCAAACGACGACGAGGTGTTGGCACGTCCGGTTGGCGCCATTCACTTCGCAGGCGAACACACCGCAGGGCATTGGGCCGGCCTCATGGAGGGCGCCCTGCGCTCAGGGCGGCGGGCGGCCGACGAGATCCTCGCCACGACGCGCAGCTGACGTCTACCCAGCGAGCTAGAGAGCGAGCGACTAGTCCGAGATCGTGCAGATCGTGGCGCCAGCAGTTAGCGTCTGCCCGACCTCGGCGCTGAGTCCGGTCACGGTTCCGGCTTTGTGCGCGTTGAGTGGTTGCTCCATTTTCATGGCCTCGAGAACGACAACGAGGTCGCCAGCCTCGACCTGCTGTCCCTCATCCACTGCGATCTTGACGATGGTTCCCTGCATCGGACTGGCCAGCGCATCGCCGGACACCCCAGCCGCCCCGCCGCGCTTGGCCGCGCGTCGTGGCGCCGGTTTGCCGCCGGTCATGCCCCCGTTCGGAGCCACGCCGAGCCCCGCAGGGAGGGTCACTTCGAGCCGCTTGCCTCCGACCTCAACGGTGACCCGCTCACGGTCGGCCACTTCTGGTGCAAGGGCGTCGGAGACGTGCGGAGGGATGGTGTTGTCGAACTCGGTTTCGATCCATCTGGTGTGGATGTCAAAGGGCTGCGAAGGGTCGGCTGGTGCGAACGACGGGTCATCGACCACGGCACGATGGAACGGCAAGGCAGTCGCCAACCCCTCGACGTCGAACTCCGCGAGTGCCCTGCGTGACCGCTCGAGCGCCTGCTGCCTGGTGGCACCGGTGACGACCAGCTTGGCCAGGAGCGAGTCGAAGCTTTGTCCGATCACGGTGCCCTGCTCCACTCCAGCATCAACGCGGACGCCTGGCCCCGCCGGTGGCCCCCACACGTTGACCGGGCCTGGAGCTGGAAGGAACCCGCGGCCAGGGTCTTCGCCGTTGATGCGGAACTCGAATGAGTTGCCCCGTACGGCTGGGTCGTCGTACCCCAACGCTTCCCCCTCGGCGATGCGGAACATCTCGCGCACTAGGTCGATCCCGGTGACCTCTTCACTCACGGGGTGCTCAACCTGAAGGCGGGTGTTCACTTCGAGGAACGAGATTGTGCCGTCTTGGCCGACCAAGAACTCGCACGTGCCTGCCCCGACGTAACCCGCCTCTCTCAAGATCGCTTTGGAGGCTCGGTAAAGCTCAGCGTTCTGCTCGTCGGTCAAGAAAGGCGCAGGGGCTTCTTCGACCAGCTTCTGGTGGCGCCTCTGTAGCGAGCAGTCGCGCGTCGAGATGACAACGACGTTTCCGTGTTGGTCGGCAAGGCACTGCGTCTCAACGTGACGTGGACGGTCGAGATAGCGCTCTACGAAGCACTCGCCACGACCGAAGGCTGTTACTGCCTCACGCACTGCTGCGTCATACAGATCGGGAATCTCCTCGATCGTTGTGGCGACTTTGAGTCCGCGTCCACCACCGCCGAAGGCAGCTTTGATAGCAACCGGCAGTCCGTGCTGCTCGGCGAAGGCCACCACTTCGTCGCTGCCGCTGACCGGATTAGGCGTGCCAGCCACTTGCGGCGCGTCCACTGCCTGGGCAATGTGCCGTGCTTGCACTTTGTCGCCAAGCGCACGGATGGCCGACGGCGGCGGACCAATCCAGAGCAGCCCGGCGTCGAGCACAGCCTGAGCAAAGTCG
>JAJKIB010000188.1 GCA_021154745.1 Mycobacterium sp. | reverse complement strand
CATGGGGCGTCGCCCTCGGCCTGACCGTGACGCTGGTCTGGCTGTACCTCGAGATCCTGCGGCTGCTGAGTTACTTCAACAGCGACTAGCAGCCCGACGAGAGAAAGGGCGTCCACGAATGTGGGCGCCCTTTTTCGTTGCACCGAAACTGCTCACAGATCGCAATTCGTCCACAGATTACGATCTGTAAGCAGTTTCGAGGGGTCGGACGCGCGAGAGTCGAGTCATGGAGATGCTCGACAAGCCGTTCGTCGGCAGTGAGGCCGTTGCTAATGGAGCGATTCGTAAGCATGAACTTCGTGCCCGATACCGTGCAGTGTTCCCTGATGTCTACGTCCCCAAGAATGCACCGCTGACAGTGCCCCAGCGCGCGAAGGCGGCGTGGCTGTACTCGCATCGAGAAGGCGTCATAGCGGGACTGACGGCGTCGACATTGCACGGTGCGAAATGGGTGGACGATGCGTTGCCGATCGAACTGATCTGGTCGAACGCCAGGCGTCCACGCGGGCTGCGCACCTACGACATGCGGCTTTGGTCAAACGAATTCGTTGAGCTCGACGAGATGCGTGTCACAACGGCCGAACGCACCGCGTTCGACCTTGCCCGCCGGGGCCGACTTGACGATGCGATTGCCCGCCTTGATGCACTTGGCAACGCGACGGGCCTCAAGGCGCACAATGTGTTTGCCGCCGCCGATCGCCATCGCGGTGCCCGCGGGCTCCGTCAGCTACGTGCCGCGCTCGACCTGTATGACCCCGGCGCGGAATCGCCGAAGGAAACGTGGTTGCGCCTCTTGATAATTCCCGCCGGCTACCCGCGACCACGGACGCAGATTCCGGTGCTGAGCCCGGATGGTCGTCGGTGGTATCGCCTCGACATGGGGTGGGAAGACATAAAGCTCGCCCTCGAATACGACGGCGACCATCATCGCTCCGACCCGGAGGTATTCGCGTATGACATCCAGCGATCCGAGGACCTCGACGAGCTCGGCTGGACGCGGATACGCGTCGTCAAGGAGAACCGTCAAGCCGACATTCTGCGTCGACTTGAGCGGCCATGGTCAGCGAAACTGCTCACAGATCGCGAAATTTCGTGAAATCGCGATCTGTCAGCAGTCTCGGCGAAATAAAAGCTAGCTGAGCCGTTCGATGATCATCGCCATGCCCTGGCCGCCGCCGACGCACATCGTCTCGAGACCGAACGTCTTGTCGTGTGTCGTCAGGTTGTTCAGCAGCGTGGCGGTGATCCGTGCGCCCGTCATGCCGAACGGGTGACCCAACGCGATGGCACCGCCGGACACATTGAGCTTGTCGAGGTCCATGCCCAATTCGCGGGCTGACCCCAGCACCTGGACGGCGAACGCCTCGTTGATCTCGTACAGGTCGATGTCGTCGATCGTCATCCCGGCGTTCGCCAGCGCCTTACGCGTCGCCTCGATCGGACCCAAGCCCATGATCTCCGGTGACAGCCCGGACACGCCCGTCGCGACGATGCGCGCCAGCGGCGTCAGCCCCAGTTCACGAGCCTTGGTGTCGCTCATGACAATCACCGCGGCGGCACCGTCGTTCAGCGGACACGCATTGCCCGCGGTGACCGTGCCGTTCGGCCGGAACACCGGCTTGAGCTGGCTGATCTTCTCGTAGGTGGTGCCGGCCCGTGGTCCGTCGTCCTTCGACACCGTCGTGCCGTCGGGCAGCTTGACCGGCACGATCTCACGCTCGAAGAAGCCGCTGTTGATCGCCTCCTCGGCGCGATTCTGACTGCGCACGCCCCAATGGTCCTGCTCCTCGCGGCTGATCCCGGTCAGCAGCGCGACGTTCTCGGCGGTCTGGCCCATCGCGATGTAGACGTCCGGCAGCACGCCGTCCTCGCGCGGGTCATGCCATTCGTCGGCGCCCGCGGCGGCCTGCGCCGAGCGCTGCTCTGCGTCGCCGAACAACGGGTTGTGCGAGTCCGGCCAGCCGTCCGATGTGCCCTTCGAAAACCGCGAAACCGTTTCTACCCCAGCCGAAATGAACGCGCTGCCCTCGCCGGCCTTGATCGCGTGGAACGCCATCCGCGTGGTCTGCAGTGACGACGAGCAGTACCGGTTCACCGTGGTGCCGGGCAGGAAGTCATAGCCCAATTCGACGGCCACCGCGCGGCCGACGTTGAAGCCGGCCTCACCGCCGGGCTGCCCGCAGCCCATCATCAGGTCGTCGATCTCGCGGGGGTCGAGTGCAGGGACCTTGTCCAGCGCTGCGCGCACCATCTGGGCGGCCAGGTCGTCGGGCCGCATGTCGACCAGCGAACCCTTACCGGCGCGGCCGATCGGCGAACGCGCGGTCGAAACGATGACGGCTTCAGTCATGGCGGCTCCTAAAATCGGGTGAACCCAAAAACCTGAGTGAAACTTAACTCGCGGACACCACGATGGGCGCGGGTACCCCTGTCGAGCGCCGCCACAGCCTGCTCAGGTTGCCGACCCGCGCCAGCAGGGAAGCACCGTCGGGCGATCGTGATTGCAATGCTTCGTCGGCCATCGGGTGATCGATGAACTCTCCCAACGCTTTACCGAGCGCGGGCAACAACTGGTTGGCCGCCAAGGCGTATCCGGCCGCGGACGGGTGGAACATATCGTGGCTGAACAGCACGTCGGGCATCTTGCGGAACTCAGGAGCCAACAGGTCGGAGAACGGCACGGGCACGCCGCCCGCCGACCGCACCGCCGCCGCCTGGGCACGCGCCAGGCGCAACCCCCGACTGCGCGCCACCGAGCGCAGCGGCTGTGGGATCGCGGTGATGACGCCGAAGTCCGGGCAGGTGCCGACCACCACGACGGCGCCGCTGGCGCGCAACCGCTGCACGGCCCGGCCCAGCCGTCGAGCCGACGGTCCGATGCCGTTCGGCTTGGTGATGTCGTTGGCGCCAATCATGATCACCGCGGCGTCCGGCGGCGGCCCTGCCACGAACATCGCGTCGATCTGGCCCGCCAGCCCCTTGGACGTCGCTCCGACGATCGCTTTGGTGCTCAGCCGCACGCGCTTGCCGGATTCTTCTGCCAGCCCTCGGGCAATGAGCACGCCGGGCAGCTCGTCGGCGTCCTGGCAGCCGTAGCCGGCGGCGGTGGAGTCTCCGAAGATCATCAGGTGCAGATCGAACGGCACCCCGCGGTGCCACCGTTCGGCGGGGCCACCGCCGGGGGAGTAGACGCCGTCGGCGCGCGGCGGGATGTCCCACGACTTGGGTATGACTCGTCGGGCCTGGTCAGCCTGCCCGCTCAGCAGGTTACGGGCTCCGACATATGCCGAGCCTGTCGACGCTAGTCCGGCCGCCGCCGCCAGGGCGATGGTCGACCGACGCCCTACACGCATGCGCACGGGACAAGTTTAAGTGGAAATTGCGGGGCTATCCGCGTGGCGATACACGATCAGCGGTCACGTTGCGGTATCAACTGCGGTATCGATTTTGACAAGGTGATTGTTGAAGTGCTTAGAGGGTGTCAAGCTAACCGAGGTGGGTTAGCCCAGTAAAGCTGGTACACCCCGGCACTACGATGGCGTAGGAGTGGTGGCGATGACGGCACCGAGCAAGGTATCCAGAGCGTCGCATGCTGGTGTGAGCCCAGCTAGATTGCGCAAAACGCGCAAATTTCCGGTCAGTGACGGCGCCCCCGTAGAGGTTATCGAGGACGGTCCAAGCGTCGCGGGACGGATCATGGCGCTGGCGGCTCTGCTAACTATTCGGCCGACTCTAGCTATCGGAAGCCATGCGCCACGCCTGCCGTGGCCATGGGGTTTGGTTGACTTTTTCGCGCGCGTCGTGCGGCCGGCGCCTGGCACCGTGCGCGCGACCGTTTCTTTGCCGCACTGCACTGCGCAGCTGGTCCGCGCTGGTGGCGTGCTTCCCGCCGACGGAAACCACAGCGTCATCCTCTACATGCACGGCGGCGCGTTTCTGACGTGCGGCGCCCACTCCCATGGCCGGCTGGTGACCGCGCTGTCGAAATACGCTGACAGCCCCGTGCTGGTCGTCAACTATCGAATGATCCCCAAGCACTCGGTGGGGATGGCGCTCGACGACTGCTACGACGCCTACAAGTGGCTGCGCCTGAAGGGCTACGACCCCGACCAGATCGTGCTGGCCGGCGACTCCGCCGGCGGCTACCTGGCGCTGGCCCTTGCCGAGAAGCTGCAACGCGAAGGCCTCGAAGGTGAGGCGCCGGCCGCCATCGTCACCATGTCGCCGCTGTTCGAGATCGACAACGAAACCCGGGCCAACCACCCGAACATCCGCACCGATGCGATGTTCCCGCCCAAGGCATTTCACGCGCTTGTCGGTCTGATCGAGGGGGCCGCCGAACGGAATATCGTCGACGGAAAGCCCGAGGAGGTTTACGAGCCGCTCGACCACATCGAGCCGGGCCTTCCGCGCACCCTGATTCATGTGTCGGGTTCCGAAGTCCTTGTCAGCGACGCCCGTAAGGCTGCCCACATGCTGGCAGCCGCCGGTGTACCCGTCGAAGTTCGGGTCTGGCCGGGGCAGATGCACGTATTCCAGATCGCCGCGCCCATGGTTCAGGAGGCCAACCGCTCGCTGAAGCAGATCGGCGACTACATCCGAGAGGCCACCTGGTAGCACGTGGCCGGAGGCCGCCTGGTGGCGCCGTTGCGGGCCTGAGACGATGGACATATGCGCATCGCCCGGCACGTCAGTGAGCTCATCGGCAATACCCCTTTGGTGCAACTGACCTCGGTTGTCCCGGACGGCGTCGGGCGGGTCGTCGCCAAGGTCGAGTACATGAGTCCCGGGGGCAGCGTCAAGGACCGCATCGCGGTCAAGATGATCGACGCCGCCGAAGCGAGCGGCGAACTGAAACCCGGCGGCACCATCGTCGAACCGACCTCCGGCAACACCGGCGTCGGGCTGGCCCTGGTCGCCCAGCAGCGTGGCTACAAATGCATCTTCGTCTGTCCGGACAAGGTCAGCGAGGACAAGCAGAATGTGTTGCGCGCCTACGGCGCCGACGTGGTGGTGTGCCCGACGGCCGTGCCGCCCGACCATCCGGACAGCTACTACAGCGTCTCCAACCGGCTGGTCGAAGAGATCGACTGCGCCTGGAAACCCGACCAGTACTCCAACCCGATGGGACCCGCCAGCCACTACGAGACCACCGGTCCGGAAGTGTGGGCCGACACCGACGGCAAGGTCACCCATTTCGTCGCGGGCGTCGGCACCGGCGGGACGATCACCGGTGCCGGCCGCTACCTCAAGGAGGTTTCTGGACGGCGTCCAGAAGGCCCAGTGCGCATCGTCGGCGTCGACCCCGAGGGCTCGGTGTACTCCGGCGGCACCGGGCGGCCCTACCTGGTCGAGGGCGTCGGCGAGGACTTCTGGCCGTCGGCATACGACCCGACCGTGCCCGACGAGATCATCGCGGTGTCCGACGCCGACTCGTTCGAGATGACACGGCGGCTGGCGCGCGAAGAAGCGCTTTTGGTCGGCGGCTCGTGCGGCATGGCCGTCGTCGCCGCGGCCAAGGTCGCCGAACAGGCCGGCCCCGACGCGTTGGTGGTCGTCCTGCTGCCCGACGGCGGAAGAGGTTATCTCTCAAAGGTTTTCAACGACGCGTGGATGTCGTCCTACGGTTTCCTGCGGACGCGGCTGGACGGTTCTGTCGAGGAGTCGACAGTCGGCGACGTGCTGCGGGGCAAGTCGGGCGCGCTGCCCGATCTGGTGCACACGCATCCGTCGGAGACGGTGCGCGACGCGATCATCATCCTGCGTGAGTACGGCGTGTCGCAGATGCCGGTCGTCGGCGCCGAGCCGCCGGTGATGGCAGGCGAAGTCGCTGGCAGCGTCTCTGAGCGCGAACTGCTCTCCGCGGTATTCGAGGGCCGCGCGAAGCTCGCCGATGCGGTCTCGGTGCACATGAGCCCGCCGCTGCCGCTGATCGGCGCGGGTGAACTGGTCAGCACCGCCGCCAAAACGCTGCGCGAATGCGACGCGGTGATGGTGGTCGAAGAAGGCAAACCGGTGGGCGTGTTGACGCGACACGACCTGCTTGGCTTCCTGTCCGACGGCAACCTCCGTCGATAGCTCTTGATCGATTTGCGGTTGGAAAGCGCGGTTATTAGGTACCTCTCAGGTTAGGGTTAGCACGCTCGTTGCCAGCTAATTTCATCACTGGAAGGCGTCCATGACCGATCAACCGCCACCGCCCCCTGGTAACTATCCACCTCCGCCTCCCCCACCCGGTGGGTATCCGCCACCTCCCCCGCCGCAGGGTGGTGGTTACCCGCCTCCGCCTCCTCCGGGTGGTGGCTACCAAGCGCCACCGCAGGCGGCGACCGGCTACCCGCCCCCACCCGCCGCTGCGGGTCCGGCGTTGCCCAAAGAGGCCTACACGCCGTGGGGCACCCGGGTATTGGCGTGGCTGATCGACTTCATCCCGTTGGCAATCCTGGAGGGCATCGGGTGGGGTCTGCTGCTCGGTACCCAAGAGACCGCGTGCGTCACCGACACCTCCGAGTACGACCTGGGCGAATACTGCGCGTCCGGCGCGTCGACGCTTGGTCAGGTGTCGATCGCAGTCACCGGGATTCTCGCCCTCGTCTACTGGATCTGGAATCTCGGCTATCGGCAGGGCACCACAGGCTCGAGCATCGGCAAGTCGATCATGAAGTTCAAGATCGTCAACGAAAAGACCGGGCAGCCAGTTGGATTCGGGATGTCGTTCCTGCGCGAGGTCATCTACTGGGTAGCTGCCGGGCTCTGCTTCGGCGTCCTTTGGCTCGTCGTCGTTCTGTTCCCGCTGTGGGATCCGAAGCGACAGACGCTGGTTGACAAGATCCTTACCCAGATTGCGTTGCCACTCTAGGCCGATGACCGGAAGGTTCTCATGACTGATCAACCGCCCCCGCCTCCCGGCGGGTATCAACCTCCGCCGCCTCCCGGCGGCTATCCTCCGCCACCGCCGCCAAGCGGTTATCCGCCGCCTCCGCATCAGGGTGGCTACCCGCCACCCCCGCATCAGGGCGGTTATCCGCCGCCCCCGCATCAGGGTGGCTATCCGCCGCCGCCGCAGGGTGGTTACCAACCACCTGAAGCGGGACGCGGCTACGGCGCTCAACAACAGTTGAGCATCGGCGACGCTTTCTCATGGGCATGGAACAAGTTCACCAATAACGCCGTCCCCCTGATTGTCTCGACACTGGTGTACGCCGTGATCGTTGGAGTGCTGTATGGCATCGTCTACGGTCTCGCGTTCGCATTGGCTCCCGACGCCGTTAGCTCATACGACTCTTACAGCGGTGGGTTCGAGTACTCGGCGAGCACCTCCCTCGGCGCAGCCAGCATCGCCGTGCTGGTTGTCGGCGGGATATTGCTGTTGGTTGTCCTCGCCGCGATCCAGTCCGCTTACCTCGTAGGCGTTCTGGACATAGCGAACGGGCAACCGGTGACGATCGGGTCGTTTTTCAAACCCCGACAGGTCGGCAGCGTCGTCATCGCGACGCTGATCATCGGCATCGCAGGCATAATCGGTTCGTTATGTTTCATCCTGGGCATCGTGATATCGATCTTCACGCTGTTCGCGACCGTCGCCATCGTCGATCGCGGCCTCTCGCCGATTGATGGCATCAAGGCGAGTATTGACATCACCAAGGCGAACTTCGTCCAGGTGCTTCTCACATGGCTCGTGGCCGGCGTGACGGTGATCGTCGGCGCGATCGTGTGCGGTGTCGGGCTGTTGGTCGCGGTACCGGTCGCCGCACTTATCACGGTGTACGCCTACCGTCGCCTCACCGGCGGTCAAATTGCGGAACTCAATCCGCAGCCGCTGCCGCCCCAGCCACCACCACAGCAGTTCGGCCCGCCCCAGCAGTAAACGGACCATCGGACGGTGCCGATCCAAGGGTCAGCACCTTCCGATGACCATCTGCCAGATGTGGGCTGTTCCAGCCACTTTCGTTCTGGAGGGCGTCATCATCACCGAACCTCCGCCGCAGTGGGTCCTGCCGGCGGAGGCGTATACGCCGCGGCCCGCCCGGGTGCTCGCCTTCTACCACAAGCGACAGACGATCGCCGATAAGCTCATGGGCACCTTGTGCGTGCCGTTGAACCCGCAGCCGCTGCCGCCGGGACCGCGAGAGCAGCAGTAAGGCTGTCTACCGGAAGGCGCTGACGCCGGTCAGCGCTTCCCCGATGACCAACTGATGCACCTCCGACGTGCCTTCATAGGTCAGCACGGATTCGAGGTTGTTGGCGTGCCGGATTACCGGATACTCCAGCGTAATTCCGTTGGCGCCCAATAGCGTTCGGCACTGCCTGGCGATCTTGATAGCCTCCCGCACGTTGTTGAGCTTGCCGACGCTGACCTGTTCAGGGCGGATGCGGCCGTCGTCCTTGAGCCGGCCGAGGTGCAGCGCCAGCAGCTGCGCCTTGCCGAGTTCGACGGCCATGTCGGCGATCTTCGCTTGTGTCAGTTGGTATCCCGCCAGCGGCTTGTCGAACACCTCGCGGGTGCCGACGTAGTCCAGCGTGGTCTGCAGGCAGTCGCGTGCGGCACCTACGCTGCCGAACACGATGCCGAACCGCGCCTCCGACAGACAGGCCAGCGGACCGGACAGGCCATTCGCGTCGGGCAGCTGGGCGTCGGCGGGCAGCCGTACGTCGTCGAGATGCAGTTCGGAGGTGACCGACGCCCGCAGCGACAGCTTGTGCGTCATGTCCCGCGCCGAAAAGCCGGGCGTGCCTGCAGGCACGACGAAGCCGATGATGCCCTCCTTGGAGCGGGCCCACACGATCGCGACATCGGCCACCGACCCGTTGGTGATCCACATCTTCGAACCGTTGAGGATCCAATCCGACCCGTCTCGGCGGGCGGTGGTGCGCATGCCGGCGGGGTTGGAGCCGAAGTCGGGCTCGGTCAGGCCGAAGCAGCCGATGACGTCGCCGGTGGCCATGGCGGGCAGCCACTGGTTGCGCTGCTCCTCGCTGCCCCAGCGGTAGATCGCGAACATCGCCAGTGAGCCCTGCACCGACACCAGGCTGCGCAGGCCGGAATCGACGGCCTCGAGCTCCTGGCACACCAGCCCGTAGGCGGTCGCGGTCGATCCCCCGCAGCCGTAGCCCTTCAGGTGCATGCCCAACACGCCCAGCTTGCCCAGGTCGGCCGCGAGCTCGCGGACCGGCACCTCGCCGGCCTCGAACCAGTCGGCGACGTGCGGGCGCAGCCGCTGGTCGCCGAACCGGCGGACCGTCTGGCGCAGCTCGATGTCCTCGGGGGTCAGCAGTGAATCGAGGTCAAGCAGGTCTTCGATCCGGATAGGCATGGTCCATGTCTACACCGGGCCGGCCGACCCTCACGCATCGTTACGCTGATCCGTGATGACTGAACAACACAGGTTTCAGGGCCTGGCCACCAAGGCCATCCACGCTGGGTTTCGGCCCGACCCGGGCACCGGTGCCGTCAACGCGCCGATCTACGCGAGTTCGACATTCGCGCAGGACGGCGTCGGTGGACTGCGCGGCGGGTTCGAGTACGCCCGCACCGGCAACCCGACGCGGGCGGCGCTGGAGGCGTCGCTGGCCGCGGTGGAGGAGGCCGCGTTTGGGCGGGCGTTTTCCTCCGGCATGGCGGCCACCGACTGTGCGCTGCGCGCGTTGCTGCGGCCGGGGGATCACGTCGTCATCCCGGACGACGCCTACGGCGGCACCTTCCGGCTGATCGACAAGGTGTTCACCCAGTGGGGCATCGGCTACACGGCGGTGGCGCTGCCCGATCTCGATGCGGTCGGTGCGGCGATCACCCCGGAGACCCGGCTGATCTGGGTGGAGACGCCAACCAACCCGTTGCTGTCGATCGGCGACATCGGTGCGATAGCGCAACTGGCGGCCCCGTCGAACATAAAGGTGTTGGTGGACAACACCTTTGCTTCTCCGGCGTTACAGCAGCCGTTGCTCTTCGGCGCCGACATCGTGCTGCACTCGACGACCAAGTACATCGGCGGACACTCCGACGTGGTCGGCGGCGCACTGCTGACCAACGACGAAGAGCTCGACACGGCGTTCGCCTTCCTGCAGAACGGCGCCGGCGCGGTGCCGGGCCCGTTCGACGCGTACCTGACCATGCGCGGGCTCAAGACCCTGGTGCTGCGTATGCAGCGGCACAGCGACAACGCCGCGCTCGTCGCGGACTTCCTCGACAACCATCCGGCGGTCGACACCGTGCTGTACCCCGGACTGCCCAGTCATCCCGGCCACGAGGTCGCCAAGCGGCAGATGAGCGCGTTCGGCGGCATGGTGTCGGTGCGGATGCGTGGCGGGCCGCAGGCCGCACACGAGTTCTGCTCTCGGACAGAGGTTTTCATCCTTGCCGAGTCGCTGGGCGGGGTGGAGTCGCTGATCGAGTATCCCGGTGCGATGACGCATGCGTCGACCGCGGGCTCACAACTCGAGGTGCCTGACGACCTTG
>JAJKIB010000187.1 GCA_021154745.1 Mycobacterium sp. | reverse complement strand
GCTGGGTAGTTCGATGGCGGCAGGCCCAGGCATCAGGCCGTCCGTCGACGGTGCGCCGTTCCGGGCCGGCCGCTCGGCGCGCAACTACCCGCACTTGGTCGCCGAAAAGTTGGGCCTCGAACTGGTCGACGTGACCTATTCGGGCGCCACCACCGCCAACGTGCTCACCGACTCGCAGCACGGTGCGCCGCCGCAGGCCGATGCGCTCGACGGCTCAGAGGAGTTGGTGACGGTCACGATCGGAGGTAACGACGTCGGCTATGTGCCGCTGCTGATGGCGGCGGGCCTGCCGCGCGTAGTTCGCTTTCTGCCGCTGCTGGGCGGCGTCGTGTGCGAGATGCTCGATCCGACGGCCCGGGACCGGGCGCTGGTCGACGTGGCGGAGTCGCTGAAGGAGGTCGGCCGCACCCTGCGTGCACGATCGCCGCGGGCGAAGGTGCTGTTCGTCGACTACCTGACTCTGCTGCCGCCTGCGGGCACGCCCGCACCGCCGCTGTCCGACGTCGAGATCGCGCTCGGCCACCGGGTCGCCGACACGCTCGAGCGCCTCACCGGGGAGGCCGCTGCCGATACCGGCTGCGAATGGGTGCGGGTCGCCGAGGCCAGCCGCGAACACCATGCCTGGTCAGCGTTGCCTTGGACGATGAAGCCGACGAGATCCGGATTGCCGTTTCCGGGCAGGCCCGCGCCGCTGCACCCCAACGCGAAAGGCATGCGCGCGGTCGCCGACCTCGTCGTCGCGCAGGCAACCTGAAATCATGGACTCGATGATCGAGTTGGCGGGACTGACGAAGGTGTTCGGCCGAACCCGCGCGGTTGACGATCTGAGCTGTTCGGTCGAGCCGGGCATGGTCACCGGCTTCCTCGGGCCCAACGGTGCGGGCAAGACCACCACCATGCGGCTGATACTCGGGCTCGACCACCCGACGGCCGGCACCGCCACCATCGACGGCCGGGCCTACCGCGAGATCAGCGACCCGCTGCGCACTGTCGGGGCGCTGCTCGATGCCAGGCAGGCGCACCCCAACCGGTCGGCGCGCAATCACCTGCGCTGGATTGCGGCCACCAACCGGATTCCGGCCAGGCGGGTCGACGAGGTGCTCGACTTGGTTGGACTGATGCCGGTGGCGGGCAAGAACGCGGGCACCCTGTCACTGGGCATGAGCCAGCGACTCGGCATTGCCGCCGCGTTGCTCGGCGATCCGCCGGTGCTGCTGTTCGACGAGCCGGTCAACGGCCTCGACCCCGAGGGCATCCGCTGGGTGCGCACGCTCATGCGCACGCTGGCCGGCGAAGGCCGCACGGTGTTCGTGTCCAGCCATCTGCTCGCCGAGATGGCCAACACCGCCGACCGGCTCGTCGTCATCGGTAAGGGCAAGCTGATCGCGTCGACGACGGTGGCGGAGTTCGTCGGCCGCTCCGGCGCCGAGACGGTCCGGGTGCGCAGCCCGGAGCTGGACACGCTGCGCCGGGTGCTCACCGAGGCGGGCCTGACGGCAGAGACGGACCATGGCTCAGCACTGGTGGTGCGCGGAGCGGCCATCGAGGTCATCGGCGACCTCGCCGCCCGCAACGCGATCACGCTGCACGAGCTCAGTGCGCAGCGGGCGTCGCTCGAGGAGGCCTACATGCAACTCACCGACGAGGTCACCGAATACCGTGCGGTCAGCCGGTGAGCGCGGTCGCTGTAGCCGACGCCGAGCGGATCAAGCTGTCGACCACTCGGTCGGTGCTGTGGACGGCCGCCGCGGTGGCGGTGCTCAGCATCGGTCTGGCCGCACTACAGGGGTCGACCGCATACGGTGCGGCGCCGCTGCCGTCGGAGAAGGCTGCGACAGGGGTAGCGGTGTTCGGCGTGCCGGTGCTGATGGTCCTCGCCGCGATGACGGTGACTGGTGAGTATCGCAGCAGCATGATCCGCACGACGTTCATGGCCACGCCCGATAGGACGTTGGTGCTCGTGGCGAAAGCCGTTGTCGCGGCGCTGTTTTCCGCTGTCTACACGGCTATGATGACGATCGCCGCGGCGGTGGTCGGACGGTTGATGGCCCCTCCGCTCGTCGGCGCGAACCTGTCGCTCATCGACCCCGACACCTGGCGTCTGATCGGTGCGATGACGCTGTACGCGGCGCTCACCGCGGTGCTCGGAGTGGGTGTGGCGGCGCTGCTGCGTCATTCGGCCGGCGCGGTCGCGGTGCTGTTGCTGTGGCCGCTGCTGGTCGAGCCCGTGCTGGGCAACCTACCCAGCATCGGTTCCGAGGTCGGGCCGTATCTGCCGTTCGCGAACGTGTTTCGGTTCATCGACGTGCAGTGGCTGTATCCCGCCTACGCGATCCCGTGGGGTGTGGTTGGCTCACTGCTGTACTTCGCGACGGTCGTTGCGGTGGTGTACGCGGCGGCGATCGTCGTGGTGAACCGACGCGACGCCTGAGCTCTCTACGCCGAAACGGTATTCCGGCAGGCCCGCCTCGAAGTTTCCCTGCATGATTACAGCCTCGAGAATCGGCCTTAGTTTGTGAGGCTAACCTGGTGACGATGGTGCGCAAATCCCTGGCAGTGCTGACAGTGGTTCTCGCCGTCGTTGCGCTGGGTGGCTGCAGCCGCGACCTTCACCCGAAGCAGGCGCAGCCGACCACTAGTCCAACGACCGCTGCGACGCCGGCGACGGACTTCGCCGCCACGCTGCAGAAGCGGGTGACCGCCGACGCGATGATGGCGCATCTGAAGAAGTTGCAGGAGATCGCCGACGCCAACAATGGCAATCGCGCTCTAGGCACGTCCGGATACGACGCCAGCGTCGATTACGTGGCCAACATGTTGCGGGACAAGGGCTTCGACGTGCAGACCCCGGAGTTCGAGGTGCACCTGCCGTTCGCCGACGACCCGACGGTGACCGTCAACGGCGACAAGGTCGCCGCGAAGCCACTCGAATTCACCAGGGGCACCCCGCCCCAAGGCGTGTCAGGCCCACTGGTACCTGCCCGCGTCGAGGACACTCCCGGCTGTACCGCATCCGACTACGACGGCCTGCCGGTCGCCGGTGCCGTGGTCGTGGTAGACCGCGGCAAGTGCCAGTTCGGTGTCAAGCAGGCCGTCGCCGCCGAACGCGGCGCGGTGGCGCTGATCGTCGCCAACAACGAGGACGGCGACGAAATGGGCGGCACACTGGGCGAGAAGACCGACGTGAAGATTCCGGTCATCAGCGTCACCAAGGCCACCGGTGAACGGCTGCGGTCCCAGCCGGGACCGACCACCATCAAGCTCAACGCCGGCATGCGCAACGAGCGCACGCACAACGTCATCGCCCAGACAAAGACCGGCTCCACCGCCAACGTCGTGATGGCCGGCGCGCACCTCGACAGCGTGCCCGAAGGGCCCGGCATCAACGACAACGGTTCGGGGGTGGCGGCTGTGCTGGAAACCGCGCTGCAGCTGGGAAGTTCGCCACCGGTGACGAACGCGGTGCGGTTCGGCTTCTGGGGCGCCGAGGAGCTCGGCCTGCGCGGGTCCAACAACTACGTGCAGTCGCTGAATGTCGATGCGCTCAAGGACATTGCGCTGTATCTCAACTTCGACATGCTCGGCTCCCCCAATCCCGGCTACTTCACGTACGACGGCGACCAGTCAACGAAGCCGAACGACAACGAAGGCGTGCCGCGGGTGCCGGAAGGCTCGGCGGGCATCGAGCGCGCCCTGGTCGCGTACCTGAACGGCGCCGGAAAGCCGCCCGAGGACACCTCATTCAACGGCCGGTCGGACTATGAAGGGTTCAGCCAATCGGGAGTGCCTGCCGGTGGCATCTACTCCGGGGCCGAGGAGAAGAAGTCGGTGGCACAGGCCGAACGCTGGGGCGGGCAAGCGAACGAGCCGTTTGATCCGAACTACCACAAGGCGACCGACACGCTCGACCACATCGACCGGACGGCGCTCGAGATCAACGGAGGTGGGGTGGCATACTCGGTCGGCCTCTATGCGCAGGATCAGGGTGGCCGCAATGGCGTGCCGGTCCGCGACGACCGCACCCGGCACGTGCTCGAGTCATGAGGGCCATCGCCGCGGTCATGGCCATTGCGGTGACGGCGCTGGCGTCGTGTTCGTCCACCGAATCTCCTCCCGCACCCGATCTCCCGCACGACGTGGCGGGCAGGGTCAGCGCGGACGGCATGTACACGCACCTGCGCAAGCTGCAGGAGATCGCGGACGGAAACCGGGGCAGCAGGGCCGAGGGCACGCCGGGCTACGACGCCAGCGTGGACTACGTCGCACAGGTGTTGAAGGACAAGGGTTTCGACGTTCAGACCCCGGAGTTCGACCGGCTCGAGCGGACGGAAGGCGGCAACCCGACGCTGACGGTTTCCGGCCGCGGTTATCACGTCGACCAGGCTTCTCTGCTGGTCAACACCCCGGCGGGCGGACTCAACGCGATCACGCTGCGGCCTCCGAAGCCGCCCGGCTGCACCGTGGCGGACTACGGCACCGTATCGGTGAAGGGGGCGATCGCCGTCGTCGACGACACCGGTTGCTCGGTCGGTGCCAAGCAGAACACCGCTGTCGCCAAGGGCGCCGTCGGGTTGCTTGTCGTCAGCGCGCCCGGTACGGGCGGTAGCCCGGCGGGTCTGTTCACACCGGGCTATTACCAGCAGCTCACCGTTCCGGTCGGTGTCATCGACAAGGACGCCGACGCGGCGCTGCGGCGTACCAACGCGCCGGTGCGGCTGGTGCTGGACAGCAAACCCGTAATGGTGAAGACCCGAAACGTGGTGGCACAAACCAAGACCGGTGATACGAAGAACGTGGTGGTGGCCGGGGCGCACCTCGACAGCGTTGGACGCAGCCCGGGAATCAACGACAACGGGTCGGGCGTCGCGGCCTTGCTGGAAGCGGCATCTGCCCTCGGTGCACAACCGAGGATGGCTAACGCCGTCCGCTTCGTCTTCTGGGCATCGGAGACAGAGGGGCCGACGAAATACGTTCGAGGCCTTGACACTGACCACCAACTCGACGACATCGCGATGTATCTCAGCGTCGACATGCTTGGCTCGCCGAACGCCGGATACTTCACCTATGACGGGGACCAGTCGGCCCAACCAAACCCCGACATTCCGTCGCAAGCCGTGCCCACCGGATCGGCCGGCGTCGAGCGGACACTGGCTGGTTCCCTCAACCTGGCCGGTGTGCGGCCCGCCGACATGCCGCTGAGCAGGACCGCCGACTACGCTCCGTTCCTGGCGGTGGGTGTGCCGATCGGCGGATTGACCGCAGGTTCATCGCAACGGAAAACCGCAGTGCAGGCGCGTCTTTGGGGCGGGCAAGCCGGCGTGGCGTTCGATCCGTTCTACAACACGGCCCGCGACGCCATCGACAACGTCGACCGCAAGGCGCTGTCGGTGATGGGTCAGGCCCTCGCGTTCACCCTCGGCGCCTATGCGCAGTCGGTCGATGGCGTCAACGGTGTTCCGCCGCGGGACCAGCGGCACCGCAGTACGCCTTAGCAACCCTGATCACTGGGTAGGGTTCTTGTCGGTGGGTCGAGGCATGCTCTTCTCCAATCTGTCATCACTTGATGACAGTCTTGGAAAGGCAACACTCATGGCCAATGGCAGACCCTGGTGGATGGATGACCCGGAACTGATCGCGCTGCCGCGCGCTAACGGCCGCACGCGATGAACTGGTCGGCGCCCGCACCCGCTACCGGGACGCTGTCCTAGCGGCGCGCGCCGCCGGGTACTCGTGGACCGAGATCGGCAGGCTACTCGGCGTGTCCAGGCAACAAGTCCACCGCCAGTTCCGCGCCCGGTCCCCGAATTAAAGCAGTTTCTCCAGCGTGATCGGCAGGTCTGTGACCCGTCGGCCGGTCGCGTTGAACACCGCATTGGCGATCGCCGCGGGCACTCCGACAATGACCAGCTCGCCAAGGCCCTTCACGCCGAGAGGATCGGCGATGGTGTCCTGCGCGGGCAGGTAGGCGGCGTCGAGCGCGGGTACGTCAGCGTTGACGGGAACCAGGTAGTCCGACATGTTGGCGTTGACGATGCGCCCGTCACGGTAGTCCAGCTGGGTTCCCTCCAGCAGCGCCATCCCGATACCGCCCACCATTCCGCCGATCGCCTGGCTGTGCGCCAGCTTCGGGTTGATGATCCGGCCTGCGTCGTAGCAGCCGGAGATGCGCCGAATCCGCACGGTGCCCAGCAATTCATCGACGGCGACCTCGGCGAACACCGCGCCGTAGGCGGACATGGAATAGCGTTGGTCTGCATCGTCGGGTGACCAGGTTTGTTGGGCGTCAAGCTTTTCCCAGCCGCGACGGCGCAACAGGTCTTGATAGCTTTCGGCTCGGGCCGGCTCGCCGGTGTGGAACATCCGCCCGTCGGCGACCCAGACGTCGTCGGGTCGCAGCCCGTTCAGCGGCGAGCCGGGGTCGACCACCGCGGTGCGCACGAACCGGTCGCGCAGCATGTTGGCCGTCGTGAACACCGCCGACCCGACGCTCGCCATCGTCCGCGATCCGGAATGCGACGGCGCCTCCGGAAAGCTGCTGTCGCCCAAGGCGAATCGCACCCGGCTCAACGGTAACCCGAGCGCGTCGGCCGCCACCTGAGTCATCGATGTGTATGTGCCCGGGCCCATGTCGCTGGTGCCGCACTGCACATCGGCGGTGCCGTCGGCGTTGATCCGGGCCAGCGCCGCGCACTCGCTGCGCGAGGTGTGATAAACGGCCGCCGCCGTGCCGATGCCGATCAGTTGGTCGCCGTCTCGTGTCGAACGCGGCGTGGGGTTTCGGCGTGCCCACCCGAACGTGTCAGCGCCTTGGCGGAAGCAGTCGGTGAGCCGGCGGGTGGAGAACGGCAGGTTCTCCGAAAGATCGCGGTCGGGTTCGTTGCGCAGTCGCAGTTCGATCGGATCCATTCTCAGCCGGAACGCGAGGTCGTCCATGGCCGACTCCAGCGCGAAGGCACCGGTCGTCGCACCCGGACCTCGCATGTAGGTCGGCGGGTTGACATCAAGCGGCACAACGCGATACGTCGACCGCATATTCGGCGAGCCGTACAGGAATCTGGCCCCGGTCATGAGGTTGTCCTCGTACGCGTTGTACCGCGAGGTTTCCGTGTGCGCCTCATGCACGATCGCGCTGATGCGCCCCGATCGGTCGGCGCCGATCGCCAACCGTTGGCGGCTGGTGGGTCGGTAGCCGATGCCGCTGTATATCTGCTTGTGGGTCAGCACGAGTTTGACCGGGCGCCGAATCTGCCTGGCCGCGAACGCGGCAAGCAGTTGGTGTGGCCACGTGGTGCCCGCGCTGCCGAATGCGCCACCGACGAACGGGGAGATCACCCTCACCTTGTCAGCCGGAGTACCGAACGCATCGGCATAGGCCTTCTGCGCCGAGCTGATGCTCTGCACCTTGTCCCACACGGTCAGCTCATCGCCGTTCCAGCTGGCGACGGTCGCCGGGATCTCCATCGGATTGTGGTTGTTGCGCATGATGGAGTAGCGCAGATCGCTGACCACCGCGGCGCCCTGTAGCGCGCCGTCGGCATCGCCACGCGCATAGTCGCGCGTCCTGCTGCCCGGCTTCAGCTCGGCGTGCGGCGCATCGATATCCGTCAGCTGGTCGCCAGGGCGGTACTTCACCTCCACCAGGGCTGCGCCGTGCATCGCCGCCTCGAGCGTCGTGGCCACCACCACGGCGACGGGCTGACCGAAACAGGACACCTGCCGGATGTCGTAGGGCAGCTTGACGCCGCCGAAGTCAGTGAGGACACGCAGCACATCGCGGTCGCGGAGCGCGGCGGCGGTATCGATGCGCTCTGCGTTGCCGCGCGCGACCGTGCTGCACACCAATGCCGCGTACACCAAGTCCGGCGAAGGGTTGTCGGCGGCGTACAGTGCCTTGCCGGTCACCTTGAGCCGGCCGTCCACCCGGGTCACCGGCTGACCCGAAACAACGGCGACCGGCCGAGTCACCGCAACGCCGCTACTGTTGCGAGCTGTCGCTCGACCGTGCGCTTGATCAGCTCCACCTTGAACTCGTTCTCCGACAACGGTTTAGCGCCGTCGGCGGCATGCGAGGCAGCGTCGCGCCACAGGTTGGGGCCCGCGGTCCGGCCGACCAGGGCCTGTTCGACCGTGTGCAATCGCCACGGCACCGTCCCGACACCGCCGACAGCGACGCGAGCCGCGCGCACCCTGCCCGCGGCGATGTCCAGCCCCACGGCCGCCGACGCAAGCGCGAACTCGAACGACTCGCGGTCGCGCACCTTCAAATAGCCCGACCGCCGCGCCTGCGGCCCGGCCGGCACCTCGACGCCGGTGATCAACGCGCCTGCGCTTAAGTTGTGCTCCTGATCCGGGGTGTCGCCCGGCCTGCGGAAGAAGTCCGAGACCGCAATGCGGTTCTCTCGGCTGCGGTCACGCGTGATCACCACGGCGTCGAGCGCGGTCAGCGCCACCGCAAGATCCGAGGGGTGAGTGGCGACGCACGCGTCGCTGGTTCCGAGGATCGCGTGGGTACGGTTGCGGCCGCCGATCGCGGCGCAGCCCGAACCCGGCGCACGCCGGTTGCAGGCGGCCGACACGTCGCGGAAGTACAGGCAGCGCGGGCGCTGCATCAGGTTGCCGCCGATCGATGCCATGTTGCGGATCTGCGCGGACGCGGACAACTCCAACGCCTGTGCAATCACTGGGAATTGGCTGCGAACGCCCGGATGTGCCGCCAACTCCGACATTCGTACCAGTGAACCGACGCGCAACGTCGATTGTTGGAGGTCGACGGTGCGGTACGGCAGTGCGTTGATGTCGACGACGGCGGCGGGACGCTCGACCGTCTCACGCATCAAGTCGATCAGCGTCGTGCCCCCCGCGATGTATCGGGCTCCGGACGCGGCCGCGGCCAACGCGGATGCTTCGTCGGACGCCTTGGTGAACCGGAACGGGAACACGGTCGGCTACGTGTTGCGCGCCGCGTTCGCGACCGCGGCGACGATGTTGGTGTAGGCGCCGCAGCGGCAGATGTTGCCACTCATCCACTCGCGGATCTCGGCAGGGGATCCCGCGTGACCCTCCTTGATACAGCCGACGCCCGACATGATCTGCCCTGCCGTGCAATACCCGCACTGGAACGCGTCTTCGTCGATGAAGGCCTGTTGCAGCGGGTGAAGCCGGCCATTGCGCTCGAGGCCCTCGACGGTGGTGATCTCGGCACCGTCGTG
>JAJKIB010000186.1 GCA_021154745.1 Mycobacterium sp. | reverse complement strand
TTTGTTTAAGTATTTGACATAATTATGTTTTCTTTTCTGGCATGGACCTTGCGACGTTCTTCATCGATTGCGGCCACGTTTTCCAGGATCGGCTGGGCCGCCCGGATCGAAGTTGGAGAATTGGTATGGGTATTTTCGACGCACTGAACACCGCTGTTTCAGGCCTGCAGGCACAGTCATTCGCGCTCCAGAACATTTCCGGCAATATCGCGAATGCGTCGACCACTGGCTACAAGGGCACCAACACCAGCTTCGAAGATCTTGTTCCGCTGAGCACGACGCCTGACCAGCAGGCGGCGGGCGGCGTCAGAGCCCACGCGCAAGCCACGATCACCACCCAGGGAACCGTCTCCGCGACCGGCGTGGGCACCAATATGGCAATCAGCGGCGCAGGCTTCTTCAATGTGCAGAAGCCGGCCGGTATTGTCGACAACGTGCCGGTGTTCAACGGCGTGACCAACTATACGCGTCGGGGCGACTTCCAGCTCAATGCCAACGGCAACCTCGTCAACGGTGCCGGATACTATCTGCTTGGCGTGACCGTCGACCCGAAGACCGGAAATCCGATTGGAAACGTGCCCCAGGTTCTGCAGTTTCAGAACAATTTCATCCCGGCGCAGGCGACGACCAAGATTACCTATGCCGCCAACCTTCCGACCAGGCCAGCGACGGTTGCGAGCAGCACAGCCACCACCGGCTCGTTGACGGCTCTTGGCGGCTTGAATCCGGCCGACTTCACCCCGGGCTTCAATCCCCAGATTATCGGCACGCCGGCCACGCCCTATACCGATGCCACGACCACGGGAAGCGCGGTCAACAACAAGGCGGCGGTCCCGGTACCCATCACCGGCACAACGGCACTGTCCGGGGCCGCGGGCTCGAATTCGATCGTATCGAATTTCGCGGTCGGCGACGTCATCACCGTCAACGGCACCCCCGTCTCGTTCGTTGCGGCCGGCGCGGTCGGCAACCAGCTCAACATCACCGACAATATCACGACGATGCTGGCCAAGATCGACTCGCTCTCGGGAGCCACGGCGGGGGGATTCACCTCCACGGTCTCCGGCGGCGCGATCACGCTGCATACCGGATTGACCTCGAATCTGTCGGTCACGAGTTCGAACGGGGCGGCATTCGCGGCGCTTGGCTTCACACCTACGATAACCGCGACCCGCGGCGGTGGCGGCACTGTGGGTGCCGGTGTCGTCATCGGCAGCGACACGACGACGTTCGCAAACGAGTCCATCAGCGGCGGTGCAGTGACGGCCTATGACGCCACGGGCACGCCGGTCAATCTTCAACTGCGATGGGCCAAGACCGACAGCGCAGCGCTCGGCGTTCCGCATACCGATACCTGGAACCTGTTCTACCAGTCCAATCCGAATGCGACGGGGACCTAAACCGCGTGGATCAATGCCGGCACCAACTTTGTCTTCGGTCCCAACGGAGCAATGATCAGCCCCTCGGGATCGACGATTCCGCTTTCGAACGTTGCGGTGAGCAGCCAGTCGCTCGGCAATCTAACCGTCAATTTTGGCAGCGGCGGCCTCACCCAATACGCCAGTGTCGGCGGCACCACGACAATCAATCAGATCCAGCAGGACGGCTATTCCGCCGGGCAGCTTCAGTCGGTCGCCGTCAACAATAGCGGTCTGGTGGTCGGAACGTTCTCCAACGGCCAGAATCTCAATCTCGCGGCCGTCTCATTGTCGCACTTCAACGGCCCCAACTACCTGAAACCGCTCGACGGCGGCGCCTATGCCGCGACCGATCAATCGGGTGTCGCGATCGCCGGCGCAACCGGGACGATCGGCGGAGCCGCGGTCGAAGGTTCGAACACGGATATTGCCGACGAATTCACCAAGCTGATCGTGACCCAGCAGGCCTACTCTTCAAACACCAAGGTGATCACGACTGCACAAACCATGGTTCAGGATCTCCTGAACGTGCTGCGGTGATTCTGCCGCAAGGGTTCAACTTCGTTGATCTGGGGCAGTTGCCATGAGTTTGAGTTCAGCACTCGCCACCGCGATCGCCGGTCTGCATACCAACCAGGCGTCGTTGTCGATCGTATCGTCGAACATCTCCAACGCGCAGACCCCGGGCTACGTCGCCCGGACCCTCACCCAGATCGAAGTCGCGGGCAGCAGTACGGACACCGGAGCAAGCGTCCGTGTCACGGCCGTAAACCGTCAACTCGATCAGTACCTGCAAACCCAATTGCGCACCGAGACGTCTGCCGGCGCGTACGCCGACAAGATGTCGAACGTGCTGGCGCAGCTGCAAGGCGTGTACGGAACCCCAGGCGGCGCCGGAACGCTTGAGACGGCATACAACAATTTTACTTCCGCCCTGCAGTCGCTGTCGGCGAATTCCGGCACCCAGTCCGCGCGATCCCTGGCCTTGTCGACGGCACAATCACTGGCGCTCCAGTTGAACACGGCGACGCAAGGCGTTCAGGCGCTGCGCTCGAACGCGGAGCAGGACATCGCGGCTGCGGTCACTCAGGCCAACAACGCAATTACGCAAATTGCGAAACTCAATGTACAGCTACAGGCCCTTCCAGCGGGCGACAACAACGCGGCAACGTTGGCGGATCAGCGCGACACCGCCATCAAGGATCTCTCGCAACTGATGGACATCCGGGTTGTCACCGATAACGCCAACGTGGCGACGGTCTACACGACTTCCGGCCTGCAACTGGTTGGCGTTGAGCCATCGAAGCTGTCGTTCAATTCACAGGGTACGCTAAACGCCAGCTCGCTATGGAACAGCAATCCGGCGCTGTCGACGGCCGGCTCGCTCACGCTGACGTTCGCGAATGGTGCGAATGTCGATATGATCGCAACCAATTCGGTCGGGTCGGGACGTCTCGGCGCCGATCTGAAATTGCGCGACAGCGTGCTGGTGCAGGCGCAAACGCAGCTCGATCAGCTTGCGGCGACCCTCGCAGGTTCGCTGTCCGACCAGACTACGGCCGGTACGACGGTGACATCGGGCAGCCAGGCGGGATTCGATCTCGACCTGTCGAATGTGCTGCCGGGAAATACGATCCACCTGACCTACACGGACACCGCGACCAATACCCCGCACCAGATTACGATCGTGCGCGTGGATGATCCGACCGCGCTGCCGCTGCCCAACACGGCCGCCAGTCCCAATGACAAGGTGATCGGCGTCAACTTCCAGGGCGGGATGGCCTCGATCGTGGCGCAAATCACCGCCGCGGTCGGCAACACCAACCTCCAGTTCTCCAATCCATCCGGCTCGACGTTGCGGGTTCTCGACAACGGTTCGGGGGCGGTGAGCGTCACGGCGGGATCGACCACCACCACGGTTTCGGCGCTGGCGAACGGCAATCTGCAACTGCCGGTGTTCACCGACGGCAGCGCGCTTTATACCGGGGTGATCACCGGCCGCGGCACGCAGCAGACGGGATTTGCCGGGCGCATCTCGGTCCACTCCGCGCTGGTCAGCGATCCCTCGAGATTCGTGGTCTACAACACTTCGCCGCTGACAACAGCCGGAGACACCACGCGCTCGGACTTTCTCTACACCCAGCTGACCACGGGCTTGTTCACCTATTCACCGCAGACGGGCCTGGGCTCAAGGACCTCGCCCCTTAAAGGAACGCTGCCGAATTATATTCAGCAATTCCTCAACCTGCAGGCCAATGCGGCAGATTCCGCGCAGCAGGTCGCGCAGGGCCAGGATGTCGTGGTCAACACGCTGGAACAGAAGTTCAACACCACTTCCGGCGTCAACATCGATGCCGAAATGGCGAACCTGATCGCGCTGCAGAACATCTACGGGGCCAACGCCCACGTGATGTCGGTAGTGCAATCCATGATGCAGACCTTGATGCAGGCCCAACGGTAAGGCGTTCCAGATGGCGATCAACAGTATCGGCAACAGTAATTTCCTGCTCGGACAATCGATCGTCGACCTCAAGAGCCAGCTTGATACCCTTCAGACGCAGCTCGCCACCGGCAAGAAGTCGACGGTCTATTCGGGGATGGGCATCAACGAGGGGTTTGCCATCTACGCGCGCGCGCAGATATCGAACCTGTCCGCTTTCACGACGACCATGACCAACATCAATACGACCATCGACACGACCAGCACGTCGTTGCAGTCGTTCGGCCAGATCGCGACGCAGGTGAAGTCTGCCGCCGCCGGCGGCAGTGCGGTCGTCACCGGCGCCGGGCAGACCGTCAGTCAACAGACCGCGCGGTTGCAATTGAAGACGATGCTGGAGATTCTCAATACGCAGGCCGGCGATCGTTTTCTGTTTTCCGGGAGCGCCGTCGATACGCCGTCCGTCGCGTCGATGGACGATATCCTTAATGGAAAGGGCGCGCTGGCCGGATTGAAGCAACTGATCGCAGAACGCAACCAGGCCGATCTCGGCGCCAGCGGCCTCGGACGTCTTGTTGTCTCTTCGCCATCTCCCACGTCGGTGTCGGTTGCGGAAGATGCCGCCGGCTCACCGTTCGGTTTCAAGCTAAATGCGATTACATCCTCGTTGACCGGTGCTACTGTCACCGGCCCGAGCGGGTCACCGGCGGCGGTCTCGGTCGATCTCGGTCCCACCAATCCCAGCAATGGCGACCAGGTCACCTTTACGTTCAACCTGCCCGACGGCACGACTGAGGCAATACAGCTGACTGCTTCAACCGCAACGCCTCCGCCGAGCGGAAGCTTTGCGATCGGCGCCACGTCGACCGCGACGGCGGCCAACCTCAAGGCGGCGCTCAACAGCGCGCTCGGCACCCTCGCCAACACCTCGTTGGTGGCGGCCTCGGCGATGGCCGCCTCCGACAATTTTTTCAATACGGATAGCCTGGCCACCGGAAGCGTCGTCAACAACAAGGCCGCGGTCCCGGCGCCGATCACCGGGGCGACGCTGCTGTCTGGCGCCGCAGGGACGGATTCGCTGGCCACGAATTTCGCGGTCGGCGACACCATCACCGTCAATGGCAAGACCCTTACTTTCGTCGCCTCGGGTGCGTCGGCAAGCCAGCTCAATGTGACGGACAGTGTCCAGACGCTGTTGACGAAGATCGATTCGATCACCGACACCTCGATTCCGTCTGGTGTCAGCGGCGGCGTGATCACGCTTCATACCGATGACGCGCCGAGCCTGAACGTCACGAGTTCGAACGCCGCCGCGTTCGCGGCGCTCGGCTCCGGCCCTACCGTGACTGCGGTCCAGCCGCCGCTGCGGGTCGGGGGAACGCCATTGAACACCGCAACGACCCTGGTCAGCGGTGCCGCGAACACCGTGACCTGGTACACCGGCGAAGCCGGTGCCGGGCTGGCCCGCGCGTCATCGACCGCGCGGGTCGATCAAACGGCGACGATTCAATATGGCGTACGTGCCAACGAACAGGCCATCCGTGCCACGCTGCAGTCCGTCGCGGTCTTCGCCAGCGTTACGATGTCACCTACGAGCGCCAATGCGACCGCGCTGGTCACTGCTCTCGGCCAGCGTGTGGCGACGAGCCTGACCCCGCAGGGAAGGCAGCAGAGCCTTGCCGACATCGGGACCGATCTCGCTTCCGCGCAAATTGCGATGAAGGATATTGCTGCGCGGCAAAGCCAGTCCAGGATCATGCTGCAGAACATCGTCGATCAGAGCGAAACCGTCTCCAGCGACCAGGTTGCGACCGAGCTTCTGGCGCTGCAGACCAGATTGCAGGCATC
>JAJKIB010000185.1 GCA_021154745.1 Mycobacterium sp. | reverse complement strand
GCGCGCGACTTGGTGGCGCCCTCGTAGGCCAGCAGCGCCTCGAGGTCGGCGACGCGCAACGACGACAGCCGGGCCCGCAGCTGGGCCAGCGTGAGGGACTCGTAGTCGAGCTCGCCGACGATGTCGGGTGGGTCGGCCTTGGCCAGGTGCGCCTCCTTGGCGGCCGGCTCGGGCTCGTCCGGCCCGCCGCCGGTGAAAAGCGCGAAGCGGCCCTCGGTCAGGCGTTCCCCATCAGTGCTCGGACCAACGGACTCGTCGGCTCCATCGCTATCGAGATCCTCGTCGAACGTGGCCCACTCCGGCTGCTCGTCCTTGGGCGGAAACAACTGCTCGAGCATCTCGTCGCCCTTGATGACGAGATCGGCGACGTCCTGCTGCACCTTCATCACCAGGTGGGCAATCTGGCTCGCGACGGTCATCGGGTACATCAGGATGGTCTGCGGAAGCTTCCGTGTTTCCTCGATGGCGGTCACCGCCGCACCTACCAGCAGACGGACCCCATACGGTGCAGATGCCATGGGCTCCAGACTACGGGCGATCGTCTGGCTGGCCTCGGTAGGTTGCGGATCAGTACGCTTGGAACCATGCCGCCGACGATAAATATGGGGATACCGGGCGCCTCCAGCTCGGTTACCGGCGGTGTCACCGGTAAACGTGTGCTGCTGGCCGAGCCGCGGGGGTATTGCGCGGGCGTCGATCGCGCCGTGGAGACCGTGGAGCGCGCGCTGGAGAAGCACGGCGCCCCGGTGTACGTGCGTCATGAGATCGTGCACAACCGCCACGTCGTCGACACGCTGGCCAAGGCCGGCGCTGTGTTCGTCGAGGACAACGAGGAAGTGCCCGAGGGCGCGATCGTGGTGTTCTCCGCCCACGGCGTTGCGCCGACCGTGCACACCAGCGCCGCCGAGCGCAGGCTTCAGGTCATCGACGCCACCTGCCCGCTGGTCACCAAGGTGCACAACGAGGCCAAGCGATTCGCCCGCGACGACTACGACATCCTGCTGATCGGCCACGAGGGTCACGAAGAGGTCGTCGGCACCGCCGGTGAGGCGCCGGACCACGTGCAGCTGGTGGACGGGCCGGACGCCGTCGACAAGGTGACCGTGCGCGACGAGAACAAGGTGATCTGGCTGTCCCAGACCACGCTGTCCGTCGACGAGACGATGGAAACCGTGCAGCGGCTGCGGCAGCGTTTTCCCAAGCTGCAGGACCCGCCCAGCGACGACATCTGCTACGCGACGCAGAACCGTCAGGTCGCGGTCAAGGCGATGGCCCCAGAGTGCCAGCTGGTGATCGTGGTCGGCTCGCGTAATTCGTCGAATTCGGTGCGGCTGGTCGAGGTGGCGCTGGGCGCCGGTTCGGACGCCGCTCATCTGGTGGACTACGCCGGCGATATCGACCCGGCCTGGCTCGAAGAGGTCACAACGGTCGGCGTCACCTCCGGCGCGTCGGTGCCCGAAGTGCTGGTGCGCGGTGTCCTCGAGCGGCTGGCCGAGTACGGCTACGACGTCGTGCAGCCGGTCACGACCGCGAATGAGACGCTGGTGTTCGCGCTGCCCCGGGAGATCCGCCCGGCGCGCGCGTGACCTTTCCAGGCCGAGCAGACGCGAAAACCCCCAAAACCGTGGCATTTCGGGGGTTTTCATGTCTGCTCGCGCTTGTGTTAGTGATCGCTGGCTGCGGCGACGATGCGGCGGATCGGTTGAACACCACCGTGCACACGTTCGCCGACGCCCTCGGCAAGGGTGACGCGTCGGCAGCTGCCGCCGTCACGACCGATCCGGCGCAGGCGTCGGACACGCTAGGCAAGCTGTTCGACAGCCTCGGCAAGAACGCCCACTTCGACGTGTCGACGTCCGACCGCAAGGACAACGCCGCGACGTTCAGCCTCGCTGCCACATGGAAATTCGGCAAGGACGGCCGCAACCAGTGGACCTACACCACGACAGGGAGCGCTACCCAGAACGGCGACCAGTGGAAGATCCAGTGGAATCCGGCGACCGTCGCACCAGGCCTCGGGACAGGCCCGCTGTCGTACAGCACGCTGACCCCCGATCCCGCCGCAAGGGTGCTCGACCGCACGGGCGCGGAACTGCTGACCCAGCAGGTCGTCACGCTGGTCAACGTGTCTCCTGGCGCCGACGTGAATGCCGTTGCGGCGCTGCTCAATCCGGTCGATGCCGGTATCACCGCTGAGTCGCTCCAGACGCAGCTGAACGCGGCCAACGGTCAGCCGGTCACTGCGGTCACGCTGCGCACGGAGGACCTGGCGCCCATCGAGCAGCCGCTGTCGGCGATGCCCAATGTGACCCTCGCCCCGCAGACGCGGCTGCTCACCGCCGACAAGGCGCTGACATCGCCGACGCTGTCGGGGCTGTCCGACCTGTGGCAGCGCGCCACCGACGACGCCACCGGATGGGCGGTGAACGCCCAGACCCCCACCGGTAGCGAGCGGGTCGGCGGGCAGGACCCCAAGCCCGTCGCCGACATCGCCAGCACGCTCGACATCGGCATGTCGCGCATGGCCAAGAACACACTAGCCGCGTTGACAACCCCGGCCGCGATGGTCGCCATCCAGCCCTCGACCGGCAACGTGCTGGCCGTCGGCCAGAATCCCGCCGCCGACGCCCAGGGCCCGATTGCGCTGACCGGCCTGTATCCGCCTGGGTCGACCTTCAAGACGGTGACGGTCTCCGCCGCGTTGCAGGCTGGCCAGGTGACCCCCGACAGCGTCGTCGCGTGCCCGGGCACGGAGAACATCGAGGGCCGGCAGATTCCCAACGACGACAACTTCGACCTCGGCCAGGTTCCGCTGCACACGGCGTTCGCCCGGTCATGCAACACCACGATGGGCCGGCTGGCAGTCAACCTGCCTGCCGACGGCCTTACCAAGGCCGCCGCCCAATTGGGCCTGGGCATCGACTTCACCGCGCCCGGCATGACCACCGTCACCGGCAAGGTGCCCGCCGCCGATACGTCAGCACTGCGCGTGGAGGAGGGCATCGGCCAGGGCCAGGTGACCGCATCGCCGTTCGGCATGGCGTTGGTGGCCGCCGCCCTGGCACACGGTTCGGTGCCTGCTCCCACGATCGTCGCCGGCCAGCCCGGCAAGCCCGATCGCGCCCCGGATCCGCTGCCGGCAAGCGTCGACGATCAAGTGAAATCGATGATGCGCGAAACGATTACGAGTGGCACCGCTACTCAGCTCCAAGACATCCCCGACATGCTCGGCAAGACCGGCACCGCCGAGTACATCGACAACACGCACGCACACGGCTGGTTTGTCGGCATCGACGGCGACCTCGCCCTGGCGGTATTCGTCAGTGACGCGGGCAGTTCCGGCCCGGCCGTGGACGCCGCCGGTCGATTCCTGCGCGCACAGAAGTAAATTGAATGCCCGCTGCCCACCCGGCGTTGCAGTTACGATCGCATTGACGGGAGGGGAGGCCGAAATTGGGGTCTCCGGGTGCAGTGGACACGCGGCCCTCTGCGGCGCCTTCTACGGCGGTTCTGCGTCGACTTGCCCGCACAACGCCTGGCGTCATCGGCATAGTCGCGCTCGCTGTCGGGGCCATCTGCGTGCTTGCCGGCGTGGTGTGCGGGGGTAAGCTCGACGGGCGGATCGAAGAGCGCGACGCGGTTCTGGCCAGCTCTGAGCCGTTCGCCTATGCGGCACAGAACCTCTATGCCGCGCTCTCGGCCGCCGACGCCGCAGCGGGATCGGCATTCCTGTCCGGTGGGATCGAAACAGCCTCGATGCGTGCGCATTATCAACAGGCCTTGGCTCGCGCCGCGTCGGCACTCGCGGACGCGACCGCCGGGACCATCGATACGGAAACCCGCACGGCGATGGCGAAGATATCGGAGGAACTGGCCGCCTACACCGGACTCGTCGAGTCGGCACGGGCGAACAACCGCCAGGGCTATCCGATCGGTTCGGCGTATTTGCGTGAGGCATCGACGTTGATGCAGACGTCGCTGCTTCCTGCTGCCGAGAAGGTGTACACCGCCAACCTCGCCACCGTCGAGGATGACCAGCGCGCCGTCGGATCGCTGCCGATCGTCAGTCTTGTGTTGCTCGCGCTCGCGCTCGTGGCGATCGGAGTCGGTTCGGTGATCATGTATCGCCGCACGAACCGGCAGTTCAACATCGGGCTCGTCGTCGCGGCGGCCACGGTCATTCTGGTGATCGGGTGGGTTGTCGTGGCCACTCAGTTGGCGGCTGGCGAGATCGAGCGCAGCCGAACCGAAGGCACCGTGAGGTTCGAACAGCTGGCGCAGGCGCGCATCCTCGCTCAGAAGGCGCGGACGGACGAGACCCTGGAGCTGATCGCCCGCAGCGACATCACTGCAGGAGAGAAGACGTTCTACGGCCACATCGACGAACTGAAAAAGGTGTTCGACGCGGCGCCCGCCGCCACGAAGGACGCGGTGCAGAAATGGATCGCCAGCCATCAAAAGCAGACCGAGGCCTACAACGCCGGCGATTACGACGCCGCGGTCGCACAGGCCATCGGCCCAGATCCGGCCGCTTCCGCAGCGCAGTTCGCCGCGGTCGAATCCAGCTTGCGCGACGGGATCGAGCGAATGCGCGAAACGCTGCGGGCTCGGGTTTCCGCAGCGGGCGCATGGCTGGCATGGAGTCCCACCGGGACTCTGGTGCTGATGGTCGTCGCCGCGTCGGCGGCCGTGGTCGGGTTGTGGCCGCGGCTCAAGGAGTTCCTATGAGAACACGAGTTGCGGTGGCGCTGCTTGCCGTTGCGTTCGCCATCGCCGGATGTGGATCCTCAGCGGCGCCGGTATCGGTGTCGGTAGCGCCGGTCCAACCGTCGCCGTCCGGCGCCAACGAGGCCACCACCGCCCCGGATGCCGGAAACGAGGACTGCGGCGACCGCGAAGCGAGCCTGCGCCCCGGTCCGCTGCCTCCCCCGGGTGCCATGCCGTCGGGGTCGACGATGGCGGCGATCGCCGAGCGTGGACGGCTCATCGTCGGTGTCGACCAGAACACGCAACCGTTCGGTTATCGGAACCCGGCGACCCGACGAGTGGAGGGTTTCGACATCGACATCGCGCGCGAGATTGCGCGCGCCATCTTCGGCGATCCAGACCGCATCCAACTGCGCGTGGTCAATGCAAACCAACGCGAATCGGTGTTGCAGTCCGGTGAAGTGGACCTGGTGGTCCGGACCTACTCGATCACCTGCGCCCGCAAGAAGTCAGTCGATTTCTCCACGGTGTACTACTACGCCAACCAGAAAATCCTCTCCGCGAAGGGTTCGGGGCTCGATGTTCCCGAAGCACTTGCAGGCAAACCGGTGTGCGCGGTCTCAGGCACCACCTCACTCGCGAAGCTGTTCGCGCTCAACCCGAGGCCGAACCTCTTTAGCGCGGCCACCTGGACCGACTGCCTGTTGATGCTGCAACAGGGCCAGGTCGACGCGATCAGCACCGACGACTCAGTGCTGGCAGGGCTGCAAATCCAGGACCACCTGAACATGGAGATCAGCGATAGAAGCCTCGGCGTGGAGCCCTATGGCATCGGGGTCAAATTGCAGAACAGCGACCTGGTTCGATTCGTCAACGGTGTTCTCGAGCAGATGCGGGACGACGGAACGTGGGAGCGTATCTACGACCGGTGGCTGCGCGATCTCCTCGGCCCGTCGCCTGGACCGCCGCAGCCTCGGTACAAGGACTGACGATGAGGGCGCTGACCACTAGCGAGATCGACCGCGAACTAGAGTCGCGCACAAAGGAAGTCGCCGCGATGTCGGCGACGCTGCTTGAGCTCGAGAACCACCCCGGCCTCAAGCATGTGCGGCTCTATCCGCCGACCGGCCTGACAGCGCAACGGTGGGCAGTGATCGAGAAGTCACTCGCGCAGCTGTGGGAGGACCTGGGGCGGATGACATCGATTCTCGAGTCGGCGCGAACGGTGCGGGCGCGCCGTTCGAAACCCGAGGACGACGACCGTGCCGAGTTGACCAGGTTGTTGCGCGAACGGACGCTTGAAGTGTCACGGCAGCCAATCCCGTTGGTGAAGCGCCAGATCGGCGGTATCAGGGAGATGGTCGAACATGTCGGGCTCGCCGACACGGCGGAGCGGATGCACGCCGCCTACCCTGCTGTCGTCGAATTCCTCGATGCCGTGGACCGGATCAACTCGCTTATCGCCGACAAGCTCGCACCGACGCAGCACCGACTCGACCAGGCCGGCGCGTCTGGACCCGACGAGATCGGCGAGCTGTTGAAGGTCTCCGCGACCGATCCGCTCTCCCTGACCACACGGGATATTGAGCAGCGCATCGCCGCCATCGCGGCGATCGTAGAACGGCAGTCGGCCGAGCTCGCGGAACTGGCTGCCATACAGTCGAATTGGCCCGAGGCCCTCGCGGCTACCGCCCAGCTCTTGGATGAGTTGCGGGACGCGGGCATGCGTGCGGCAGAGATTCGGGCGCACGCCGTGCAGAAGGTGTTATCAGGCGCGTTTCCCGAGCGTGACGATGCCGAACCGGGACTGCGCGCCGAGCTACGATCCATCACCGCACCGGATCCTAACGGGCTTCGATCGCTTCGGCACCGGATCGAGGCCGCGCTGCAAGCCGTGCGTGAGGAGGAACAACTCGCGCAGGGCCTGCTCGACCGTCGCAGCGAGCTCAAGGGACGACTGACCGCGTACCAGTCGAAGGCGGCCAGGCTCGGGTTGGGCGAGGATCGAGACCTGGTGGCATGCAATCGAATCGCTAGAGGGCTGCTGTCACGGCAGCCGTGCGACTTGCGTGCCGTGACCCGTGCGGTTTCGGATTACCAGCAGATGATTGTCGACAAGCAGGAGAAGACGGAATGAGATGCGCCGAACCGGGATGCGGCGGGACCGTCGTCGACGGCTACTGTGACGTGTGCGGCACCGCGCCGGCACCCGCTGCGTCGCAACCGGTCTCGATGGCGACGGCACCGAGACATTCGGCCGGTCAATCGGCCCGAACAGCGTCGGTGCGAACGGCTCGGACGGGGTCATCGACGACGGGCAGCTCGCGCGGCCGCCTCGGCGCCGGAATCGTCGAGATGCCACGCATACCGAAGGGCGATCCGGTCGCCGCGATTCTGACGAACCCGCAGGTGCCAGAGGGTAGCCGGTACTGCGGCAATCACGAATGCAACAAGCCAGTCGGCCGTGGCCGAGGCGGACAGCCCGGCCGCACGGAGGGCTTCTGCACCGAGTGTGGTACGCGATACTCGTTTGTTCCCAAGCTTTCTCGCGGCGACGTTGTGGGTGGGCAGTACGAAGTCCAGGGCTGCATTGCGCACGGTGGCCTCGGCTGGATCTACCTTGCGATCGACCGCAACGTGCACAACCGCTGGGTGGTGCTCAAGGGCCTGCTGAACTCCGGCGACGCCGAGGCCATGGCTGCGGCCGCCGCAGAAGTCCTCGCCCTCGCCGAGGTGGAACACCCGAACATTGTCCGCATCTACAACTTCGAGCAACATCCGGACTCCGCCGGGATCCCGGTCGGCTACATCGTCATGGAGTACGTCGGCGGAACGTCGCTGAAGCAGATTCGCAAGGCGCGCGGCGCCCCGCTTCCGCCGGAACAGGCCGTCGCGTACATCGTCGAGATCGTTCCGGCACTGGGCTACCTGCACTCGCAAGGGCTGGCGTACTGCGACTTCAAGCCGGACAACGTGATGCAGACGGACGAACAGCTCAAGCTGATCGACCTCGGTGCTGTCATCGCGATGGACGATGAGGAGAGTGCGATCTACGGCACCGCCGGCTACCAGGCGCCCGAGATCGCCGAAACCGGTCCCACGGTCGCCAGCGACGTGTACACGGTCGGCCGGACGCTCGCCGTCCTCGTGATGGACGTTCCGCAGGAGAGGGGACGGTTCGTCGAGCAGCTACCCGGACCCGATACCGTGCCGGTCCTCGCGAAGCATGAATCGTTGTACCGCGCGATTTTGCGCGCCACCCACCGCGATCCGGCCCGGCGTTTCCCGTCGATGGAAGAGCTGGCCGATCAGCTGACCGGAGTGCTGCACGAGATCGTCGCCGTCAACAGCGACACGGCACAGCCACGGATGTCGAAACACTTCAGCCCGCAACGCGGCATCTACGGCGCAGGCGGGGACACGCCGGTCGACGCCGTTGAGGTGATCGCGGCGCTGCCCGTCCCCGTGGTCGATCCCAGCGACCCTGGCGCCGCAATACTCGCCACGACGAGCGGCACCCCGCCTGCTCAACTTGAACACGCGCTAAATCTGGCCCGAACTGGGGCGCAGCAAGCGAACAGGTCCTCGATCGAGGTGCCGCTGCGACTGATTCGTGCGTCGCTCGAGATCGGCGCACCGGAGGACGCCAGGAAACTGCTCGCCGAGCTGGAGTCGAAGATATCCGGAGACTGGCGGCTGAGTTGGTACAGCGGGCAATGCGCTCTGCTGGAGGGCGAATTCGACAAGGCCGCCGCCGATTTCGAGGCGGTGCTTGCCGTGCTGCCCGGCGAGCTCGCCCCCAAAATAGCGATCGCTGCTACCGCCGAATTGCGTGGCGCACGCGACGTGGCTGCACGCTACTACGAGACGGTATGGCGAACCGACAACAGTTACGTCAGCGCCGCGTTCGGGCTGGCGCGGCAGCGAGTGCATGCCGGAGACCGGGCCGCTGCCATCGCGGCACTCGATCAGGTGCCAACCGACTCAGCGCATTTCACCCCCGCGGCCGCGACCGCCATCGAAATCCTGCTCGACGGCCGAACACCGGAGAACCTCGACGAGCAGACGCTGCTCGATGCGGGCAAGCGTGCCGAGACGCTGAACCTCGAATCGGCCACCAAGCGCGCAACGATTCGGCTGCGGGTGCTCAGCGCGGCTCTGGGTTGGCTGCGGGCAGCGCACACGAGCACCGCCGAATGGCTGCTCGGCGAGCCCTTCGACGAACCGAGGATCCGGATCGGGATGGAACGAACTTACCGCGAGCTGGCGCACGAGACGACCGACATGTGGGAGCGGATTGCGTTGGTGGAGGACGCGAATGAGATCAGGCCGAGGACACGGGTATGACCGGCCATGAGGCCACGTGTCCGCACTGCGATGGGGACGTGCGGGATACAGACCGATTCTGCGAAGGCTGCGGCGCCTCGTTGTCGAAGGCTCGGCGGATCGCCATACCGCGGTCCGGCGTGTCGACGAAGGCGCCGTGCGCCGACTGCGGCAACGATGTCGACTTTGACGACTACTGCACCGTTTGCGGCCACCGGCGCGCGGAGCCCGATCGCGATGAGGCGAGTCTCGATGGCATCGTGCTGATCACCGACCGCGGTATCGAACACCCCCGCAACGAGGACGCCGCCGCTGCAGGGGTTTTGGTGGGCAGCGACGCTGGGCGACCGGATGCGATCGCCGTCGCCGTGTGCGACGGGGTCTCCAGCTCCGATGAGGCGCACAGGGCCGCGGTCGCCGCCTCGACGGCGGGCGTGGATGCGATGCTCGCTGCGCTCGGCACGTCCCGCAAGGCGCGCGCGGCGGTGCTTGCGGGTCTGGAGAACGCGGCGAAGGCGGCGGTTGCGGCAGCGACCGATCCCGCCAAGGCACCGTCATGCACGTATACCGCGGCGATCGTCGTCCCGACTTCCGCTGGGACAGCACAGATCACAGTTGGCAATGTCGGCGACAGCAGGGCGTACTGGCTTCCCGAACCGCCCGAGCCGCCGCAGCAGCTGACCGTCGACGACTCCCTGGCGCAGGAACTGATCGCCGCTGGTGCTTCGGCCGACTCGGATGCGGTGCAACGCGGTGCGCACACGCTGACGCGTTGGCTCGGCGCCGACAGCGAATCGCAGCCGTGGTTGGACTCGAGTGTGCAGACCATCACCGCCGTCGGCCCCGGCTCGGTGTTGCTGTGCAGCGACGGCCTCTGGAACTACCTGCCAGACGCGGCCTACATCGCACGATTCTGCAGCGGTACCGACGCAACAGCGGCAGCACGCGCGCTCACCGAATACGCATTGGAGGCCGGCGGCCAGGACAACATCACCGTCGCAATCATCCCGATCGGAGGGACGTCATGAGTTCAACTGAACAGCACGGCATTTCGGTTGACGTGGATCACAATCCCTATCTTGCCGACGGAAGCGGCACGGTCGACGCAATCGTCAGCATCACCGCCGATGTCGCGGCGACGACCTCAGCGCCGGACCGGGTCGAGGCCATCATCATCGACTGCTCGACCTCGATGCAGGCGCCGATCGAGAAGTTCGATGCGGCAAAGCGGGCGACCGCCGCCGCGATCATGGAACTCGTTGACGGCACCTACTTCACGATTGTCGACGGCACCGAGAAGGCAGCCAGCGTCTACCCGACCGATGGAGGGTTGGCGCGGGCGAGCACCGAGACCAAGGCGGCGGCGATGCGCGCCGTGGACGGATTGCGACCGCACGGCGGCACCGCGATGGGCACCTGGCTCGCACACGTCCGCGGGATCATCGGACAGCGCAAGGGCGCAATCACTCATGCGATCCTGCTCACCGACGGCAAGGACGAGCATGAAACCCCGGAAGAACTCGGAGAGGAAATCGGGCTCAGCGAAGGCGAATTCACCTGCGACTGCCGAGGAGTGGGTACCGACTGGGAGGTCGACGAGCTGCGGGCAATCTCGACCGCGCTGCTGGGCACGGTGGACATCGTCGCCGATCCCGAAGATCTCGCAGACGATTTCGCATCGATGATGCGTGTGTCGATGAGCAAGTCGATTCCGGACCTGACGTTGCGGGTGTGGACGCCGGCCGGGGCAACGGTCGAGTTCGTCAAACAGGTGGCGCCGACCGTCGAAGACCTGACACACCGTCGAGTCGACGCGGGAAATCAATGCGGCCAATACCCGTTGGGGTCGTGGGGCGCCGAGGACCGCGACTACCACATACAGGTCGAGGTCGAACCCGCGGCGGTGGGCCGCGAGAAGTTGGCTGCGCGCGTGAGTGTTGTTGCGGGCGACGAGGTTCTGGGCGAGGGTCTGGTGAAGGCGGTGTGGACGGCCGACACCGGGTTATCGGCCCAGATCAGTCGGCGGGTGGCGCACTACACCGGCCAGGCAGAGCTGGCACAGGCAGTCCAGGAGGGGTTGAGCGCACGCAAGGCCGGGGACGTCAAGACCGCGACTGCACAACTGCAGCGCGCGATGGAACTCGCGGTGGAGTCGGGAAACGATGGCACGGCGAAGCTGCTCAGGGGAGTGGTCGAGGTCGACGAGCGCACCGGCACGGTGCAGCTCCGACGTGACATCGCAGCGGCAGACGAGATGGCACTCGACGCCCGGTCGACCAGAACCGCACGGGTGCGGAAGGAGGCCTGATGCCGACGTGCATCGAGGGACACGCCTCGAAGGCCGATGACTACTGCGACGTGTGCGGCGCACCGATTGGAAGCCCAGCGGCTCAGCCTGATTCGTCGCCCTCAATTGAGGCGAAGGCCTGCCCGGCGTGTGGGATGCCGGTGAGCGGCCGATTCTGTGAGGCGTGTGGACACGATTCGGCGCTGCCAGAACCAGCAACGGCCGAGCCCGGAACTGCGTCGGTCGGATGGACCGCCGTCGTGACCGCCGACCGGGATTTCTATGAGCGTGTCCTCGCCCGCGGAGGTCCGGACACGGTCGAGTTGCCGCGGTTTTTCCCCGAGCGCCGAATCACCTTGGAGGGCAACACCATACTGATCGGAAGACATAACCACGAGCAGGGCGTGGAGCCGCAGATCGACCTCGGCATCCATCCCGTCGACCGAGGCGTCTCGACGCAACATGCCGTGCTGCGGGTCCGCGATTCGGGCCTTACGATCACCGATCTGGGATCGACCAACGGAACCAGCCTCAACGGCAGCGACGACCTGCTGCCAAAAGGTGAAGAGGTCCCGCTGGCCGACGGTGATCGAATCCATATCGGCGCATGGACCACGATCACGATCGTGCAGGCTTAGCTTAGATGTCGTACTCCCAGCTGTCGGCTTCCCAGTCGCTGCGTGACGAACGCGGCCGGGTCCGGTACTCCGCGCGGTTGTCGCTGTCATCGGCGTCGCCGCGGTAGCGCACCCGAGAGATGGGGTGATGCGTCCCGTTTCCGTTGCTGACGTGGGGTTCTCGCGGATAGTCATCCATGCGGCGGCGACGCTCCGGGCGCTCGTAGGAGCTGCGCCGGTCGGTAGGCGGGACGGCCTTGCGTGGTTCGCGCGTCGACGATGTACGCGACCGCCGACGCGGCTCGGCGGGAGGCACCGGGGGCTGGTCGCTCTGCCGCGGGGTGCGGGGCCGACGGGGACGCTCGGCGACCGGCTCGATGATCTCGGTCTCCGGCGGCCGGGCGTGCCGCGATCGCGACGGCGTGGCGCGCTTGGCCGTCCTGGGGGTGCGGGTGGTGCGCTCGCTGGACTTGGCCGCGCGGGTCGAACGGTCGATGGTGTGCCTGCGGCGGGGCGACTGTGTGGTGTCCGTGTCTTCGGCGGAGTCGTCAGACTCGGCGGGTTCGCCCGTCAGCAGCGACGACACCTTGGATGTGACCGAAGCCACTCGACTACTTGCCTTGTCCTTGGTGTCGTCGTCGGTGGATCGTGCTGCGCCCCGGCGCGACGACATGCCGGTATACCAGCGGCCCATCCCGATCAGCAGAACCGCAGCCGACGTGAAGAACATCAGCGGGAACCGCTCGATGAGCGGATAGCCACAGTTGATGGCAAGGTCTTTGAGGCCGCCGAGCTGCCCGCCGTGGAATAGGAAGTACGCGGTCGGCACGGCCCCGAAAAGGATCAGCGGTGGCTGGATGACGGCGGTGAATATCCCAGACTGACGCACTGCCAGCACAGCGAAGATGCAGCCCAGCACGTACATCGCGGCGAAGATCGCGCTGAGATCTTTGTCACCGGAACCGGCGTCGTAGGCGAAGCCGACGGCGGTTAATGTGACGGCCAACAGGACCGCACCCCACCACGGAACACCCGGGATATTGGGGTGCGCAGAGCGATGGTCAGGCGTGACTGCCGACCGCGCGCGCTGAGCTGACACAGGTAGACCGTACCGGCTCTACCTAAAAGTAGCTGTCAGCGCGCTTCTGGCGTGCCCGTCTCAGTCTCCTAGACTCTGATGCCTGTGGGCCTGAATCTCGGAATCGTCGGATTGCCAAACGTCGGCAAGTCGACCTTGTTTAATGCGCTGACGCGCAACAACGTGCTGGCAGCCAACTATCCGTTCGCGACCATCGAGCCGAACGAGGGCGTAGTGCCGCTGCCCGATCCGCGGTTGGCCAAACTTGCCGAGATGTTTCACTCGGACAAGATCGTGCCCGCGCCGGTGACGTTCGTCGATATTGCCGGCATCGTCAAAGGCGCGTCAGAAGGCGCCGGCCTTGGCAACAAGTTCCTGGCCAACATCCGCGAGAGCGACGCGATCTGCCAGGTCGTGCGGGTGTTCACCGATGACGACGTCGCTCACGTCGACGGTCGGATCGATCCGAAGTCCGATATCGAGGTGATCGAGACTGAGCTGATCCTCGCCGATCTGCAGACGCTCGAGCGCGCGCTGCCGCGGCTGGAGAAGGAGGCGCGCACCCACAAGGAGCGACGCCCGATGTATGACGCGGCGATGGCGGCGCAAGAGATTCTCAACAACGACAAAACCCTGTTCTCGGCGGGAGCCGGCGGGCCGGCGACATCCAGGGCAGCCGTGGACACCTCTGAATTACGCGAGCTCAACCTGCTGACAACCAAGCCGTTCCTCTATGTCTTCAACGCCGACGAGGCGGTGCTCACCGACGACACACGGGTGGCGTCGCTGCGGGAGTTGGTGGCGCCGGCCGACGCGGTCTTCCTGGACGCGAAGATCGAGGCCGAGCTGCAGGAGCTCGACGACGAATCGGCCGCCGAGTTGCTCGAATCGATCGGCCAGACCGAACGTGGACTGGATGCATTGGCGCGCGCGGGCTTTCACACGCTGCGACTGCAGACGTTCCTGACGGCGGGGCCAAAAGAGTCGCGCGCGTGGACGATTCACCAAGGCGATACGGCGCCGAAGGCGGCCGGCGTCATTCATACCGACTTCGAGAAGGGCTTCATCAAGGCCGAGATCGTGTCCTACGACGACCTCGTCGAGGCCGGGTCGATGGCCGCCGCCAAGGCCGCAGGCAAGGTGCGGATGGAGGGCAAGGACTACGTGATGTCCGACGGCGATGTGGTGGAGTTCCGCTTCAACGTCTAAGCGCGCGGCTGGCGACGTAGCATTCCCTGGTGAGTTTTCGCGTCTCGCCGGAGGCCTATGGACGTTACATGGGCCGGTATGCCGAGCCTCTTGCGGAAGTCTTCGTGGCATTCGCCGGGGTCGGCACGGACGAGAAGGTACTCGACGTTGGCTGTGGGCCAGGCGCGTTGACGGCTCAGTTGCTGTCGGTCGGAGCCGACGTCTTGGCGATCGATCCTTCACCCCCGTTCATCGACGCGATCCGGGCGCGCTTCCCAGACATTGACGTGCGTCTGGGTGCGGCAGAGGAATTGCCATACGACACTGCCGCTTTCGACGCTGCTCTCGCACAATTGGTCGTGCACTTCATGATGAATCCAGTGGTCGGCGTCAGACAGATGGTGCGCGTGACTCGGCGTGGCGGTGTCGTCGCAGCGTGCGTTTGGGATGGGCCGACTGGCGCACTGGCGCCGTTCTGGGAGGCCGTTCACCTGATCGATTCTGAAGCTGAGGACGAAGCCCTACTCTCCGGGGCGCACAGGGGGCACCTGACTGAGCTCTTCGAAGCTGCCGGCCTGCGCGATTTGGAAGAAGATTCCATTGCAGTCGATGTTGTGCATCCGACCTTTGAGGAATGGTGGGAGCCGTACACATACGGTGTCGGCCCTGCTGGTGACTACGTGCAGCGACTCGAGCCCGATGGTCGCGCGCGTCTCGAATCAGTGGCTCGCGAACGTCTGGGTAGTGGGCCGTTCACCGTTACCGCTACCGCGTGGGCCGCCCGCGGGACGGTGTGACGGCAACATAGGGATCGGCGCTACCTGGCGCCCCCGCGATGAGCTCGTTCAGTGCTTGGTCGCCGACATTGGACCTGTCATCGACGACCTGCGTTCACATGGACTCTTCGCCCCGGTCGCGATGGCCATGTCTGATCGTCCCAAAGGTCAGTTCCTGGCGATGGCGGGGCGGTCGGCGGCCAAGTAATAGACGGACTCGAGTGTGGAGTTCCGCAGCCGACCGGTGATCACTCAAATGTCGATCGTGAGTGGCGCAGACGGACTAGGGTTCGGCCCATAGCTCAGGCGGTGGTGGGACCGATGATCCTTTCTCAGGCGCATTACACATCGAGCACGCGCATCGTTGGGCTTGCGGCGTGCATCGCTCTGTTGATCGCAAGCTGCTCGTCCACTACCGAGTCGACGACCGCATCCTCGGCTACGACAACTGCGACCAGTTCGGCGGTGAAGGGGTCTGCGCTGAAGACCATCGATCCCAAGGCATTTCAGGCTGTCGTCGAGGCCGCCGTCGAGAAGCTGAAGGTTCCCGGGGCGATGGTGGTGTTGCGTACGCCGCAGGGAAACTTCGACGCGGCGGTCGGCACCACCGAGGTGGGCAGGCAGACGCCACCGGATGCGAACACACATTTCCGGATCGCCTCGAACACCAAGACGATGACTGCGGCGCTGATCGTGCTGCTCGCCCAGGATGGCAGGCTGAAGTTCACCGACCCCGTATCCACCTACGTTCCAGATGTGCCCAACGGCAAGAACAT
>JAJKIB010000184.1 GCA_021154745.1 Mycobacterium sp. | reverse complement strand
GTTCGATAGTCCAGATCGTCTCTCGGCGGGGGATAAGTCGTGGGGGTAAATCCTGCGATTCACGGCGACTGGTGGTTCTACGGTCTGACGTGTGGACAACTGGTTCGGGGAAGACGTGGCTGCCGCCTACGACGATGACTCGGCCGAGATGTTCTCCGCCCCGTTGCTGGCAAGCACGATCGATGTGCTTGAAGAGTTCGCAGCTGACGGCCCAGCCCTTGAGCTGGCGATCGGGACCGGTCGCGTTGCGTTGGCCCTCGCGGAGCGAGGTGTTGCCGTCGCCGGGATCGACCTGTCAGTTGCGATGGTCGATCGGCTGCGCGCAAAGTCTGGCGGCGACGAGGACTCGATACCTGTTGTGATCGGCGATATGACCTCAGCCCGGGTCACGGGGCACGGCACGTACCGCCTGGCGTATCTCGTGTTCAACACCATCATGAACCTGACCGAACAGGACGACCAGGTTCGCTGCTTTGAGAATGCGGCAGGTCACCTGGCGCCAGGTGGCGTGTTTGTCATCGAGACCATGGTCCCTGCCCTGCGACAGCTTCCGCGCGGGGAGACGTTTGTGCCCTTCAGCGTCACTGCCGAGCACATCGGGATCGATGAGTATGACGTTGTGACCCAGCGCATGTACTCACATCACACGAGCTTTCGCAGTGACGGTGCCGTGGAGCGTGTGAGCATGCCGTTCCGCTACGTATGGCCGGCTTAGCTCGACCTCATGGCGCGCATCGCCGGACTTCGGCTGAAGGAACGGTGGGATGGGTGGTCAAGGGAACCGTTTACCAGCGAGAGCCGAGCCCACGTTTCGGTGTGGGAGAAGCCGAAGGCCTGACGCGGCACCCGCGTTGGATGATCGCGTTGGATGATCGCGAGGGATGTCGCCACGGATAGGGTCAAAGACATGCGACGCGCCAAAATCATCGCCACGCTCGGGCCGGCCTCGAGTACCCCCGGAACTGTCGCGGCGATGGTGGAGTCGGGACTTGACGTGGCGCGGGTCAACCTCAGTCATGGCAGTCATGACGACCACGGCCGATCCATTGCCATAGTTCGGCAGGCGGCGTCTGCTATCGGCCGATCCGTGGGAATACTCGCTGACCTTCAGGGGCCGAAGATCCGGCTTGGCCGGTTCGCCCACGGCTCAGTACTGCTTCGCAACGGCGCCCGCTTCGTCATCACTTCCGAGGACGTTCCCGGCGACCACGAACGCGTATCGACGACCCACGCTGGCCTGCCGAATGACGTAAATCCCGGCGACCCGATCCTCGTGGACGACGGGCGAGTACTCCTGCGAGTTGACTCGGTCGACGGCCCAGAAGTGGTGACCAAGGTCATCGAGGGCGGAACACTTTCGGACGCCAAAGGCATCAACTTGCCGGGCGCCATGGTGAGTGTTCCGGCGGTCTCGGCCAAAGACGTCGATGATCTCCGTTGGGCGCTCATTCACGGCGTCGATCTGATCGCTATGTCGTTTGTTCGTACGGCCTCGGACCTCAAGCCGGTTCTTGAGGTCATGGACGACGAAGGCATCAGGCGCCCTGTCATAGCAAAGATCGAGAAGCCGCAGGCGGTGGCGCATTTACCCGAGATTCTGGATGCGTTCGACGGCATCATGGTCGCCAGGGGAGACCTTGGCGTTGAGTTGCCGCTTGAGCAAGTTCCGCTCGTCCAGAAACGAGCAGTCAGTCTCGCTCGCGAAAAGGGCAAGCCGGTAATTGTCGCCACACAGATGCTCGAGTCGATGATCAGCTCATCGCGGCCAACTCGGGCCGAGGCGTCCGACGTAGCAAACGCGGTCTTGGACGGCGCGGACGCACTCATGCTCTCGGGGGAGACGAGCATCGGACGCTTCCCGGTCGAGACGGTCGCCACGATGGGCCGGATCATCGAATGGATAGAAGACACCGCTCTTGACCGAATCCCCCGTATTGAGGGTTTGCCGACAGCCAAGGCCGATGCCATATGTATGGCTGCCGTGGCAGTCGCCACGCAGCTAGGTGCAAAGTTCTTAGTGGCCTTCACCGAAACAGGTCGTACACCCACCCTGCTCGCGCGTTACCGGTCCGCGGTACCGCTGCTGGCGTTCACACCAGATCCGCAAGTGCGGAACCAGCTGTCGTTGTCTTGGGGCGTTGAGAGCTTTCTCGTCGACCCGGTGACACACACCGACCACATGGTGCGACAGGTTGAGGCGCGTCTCCTCGAGTTCGACCGCTGCTCGATTGGCGACTTTGTCACCATCGTTGCCGGCAGCCCTCCAGGAATTCCCGGGTCGACCAACGCCATGCGCGTGCACCGGATCGGCGACGCCGCTGGCGGAGCGGCACCGGCATACGTCGGCATGCAGGATGACGTCGAAGGGTATGGCGGCGACAGCTAGCGTTCGGCTACCTAGTCGAGCGGCCTAGTCGAGCGGCAGGGCGCGCCGCGCTTCGGGGTTGAGCACTCCCCAGGTGATGAGTTGCTCGGTCAGCGCACCAGGAGACTGGTCGTAGATTACCGCGAGGGTTCGCAGATCCTCTTGCCGAATCGACAGGATGCGGCCGTTGTAGTCGCCGCGCTGGCTCTGAATGGTTTGTGCGTACCTCGCCAATGGGCCGGCCTTCTCAGCCGGCACCTGGTTGAGCTGTTCCAGGTCGATGACGAGCCGTGGTGGCGGTTCAGTCGCTGCTGCTGGACTGTTGTCTGGCAATAGCTCGCTGACCGGGACGCCGTAAAAGTCAGCCAGCTCAGCGAGTTTTTGTACCGTCACGGCACGGTCGCCGCGCTCGTACGAGCCGACAACAACGGCTTTCCATTTTTCTTGTGACTTTTCTTCGACCCCGTGAAGTGACAGGCCTTGCTGTTGCCGGATAGCCCGAAGTCGGGCTCCGAGCGCCTTTGCGTAGTCGGACACTCCCGCACCCTTTCTTCGGCTCGGCGGCAGTGCCGAGCTCCCCCCGGCCGCGGCACCTGGCGGCAGTCCCTGATGGTCTGCCTAACCGTTCGATGCAGCGACCCTTGCTCTGCTCGTGACGGAAGCCAGGAAATTGACCGCGGTCACGGAGAGTAGCGTCACGGAGAGTGACCAGCACGTCAAGTGGTTCCGGGCATGTTGTCCGAAATGCCGACGACATTCCCTCGAACGGCCGGTCAGGATTACCTGCGGATGGGGCAAACGGCACATTCCTTATTCCTGGCAGCAACAGACGGTGACTTGTTCCTCGACCCTGACTCGGTCAGCGCAGTCCAGCGCTGCGATTTGGGTGGCAGTTTGGGTGGCAGCTTGGGTTGCGGTTTGGGTGGCAGGGAGCTTGGTAGGTGGGGCCGATAGGGTGTGCAGAACTGACGTCCTTTAAGTCCGTCCCGTGAGGCGGGGAAGGAGGTCCGCATGATGAGGTCTGACTCCGGTAGCGAGCACCGCGAGGTACTCGACGCCGACGACGTCCAGCGTGCGCTGACCCGCATTGCCCACGAGGTGCTTGAGCGAAACAAAGGCGCCGACGCCCTCGTACTGCTTGGAATTCCCACCAGAGGCGTGCAACTCGCTGACCGACTGGCTGCTCGCATCGCAGATGTCGAGGGCACTCCAGTGCCCCACGGCAGCCTCGACATCACGATGTTCCGAGATGACCTTCGGCTGCGCCCGGCTCGCGGCTTGGGCCGCACCGAGCTGCCATCGGGCGGCGTCGACGACGCGGTGGTAGTTCTCGTCGACGACGTTCTCTTCTCTGGCCGAACGATCCGCGCGGCCCTCGATGCCCTCGGCGAGCTCGGCAGACCTCGCGCAGTACAGCTCGCGGTCCTGGTCGATCGCGGCCATCGACAGCTGCCGATTCGCGCTGACTACGTCGCCAAGAACCTGCCAACCTCCAATCACGAACAAGTGCGCGTCCTGCTCTCCGAGGTCGACGGCCGTGACGCGGTCGTCATCGGTGGCGGAGACGCAGTGGCCGCGGAGGTCTCGTGATGACCCGGCACCTGCTGTCTGCAGGCGACCTGTCACCTGATGACGCCACGCTGATTCTCGATACCGCCGACGAGCTCGCACGCATCTCAGATCGTCCGGTCAAGAAACTCCCGACACTTCGCGGCCGGACCGTCGTCAACTTGTTCTTCGAGGACTCAACACGCACGCGCATCTCTTTTGAGGCTGCCGCAAAGCGGTTGTCGGCAGACGTCATCAACTTCAGCGCGAAGGGCTCGAGCGTGTCCAAGGGCGAAAGCCTCAAAGACACCGCTCTCACGCTCGAAGCGATGGGTGCGGACGCCGTCGTCATCCGCCACAGTGCCAGCGGTGCGCCGCACACGCTGGCGCACTCGGGTTGGATCGGCGGTTCGGTCGTTAACGCCGGTGACGGGACACACGAGCACCCGACCCAGGCTTTGCTGGACGCCTTCACCATGCGAAGGCATCTCACCTCCCTCGATGGTCGTTCGGTCGTGGTGGTTGGAGACGTACTGCATAGTCGCGTGGCCCGCTCCAACGTGCTCCTGCTCCGCACGCTGGGCGCAAAGGTGACGCTCGTCGCGCCACCAACCTTGCTGCCGGTAGGCGTCGAGCAGTGGCCATGTGAGTACTCGTATGACTTCGACTCTGTCCTCCGCGGTGCCGACGCCGTGATGATGCTGCGCGTCCAACGCGAACGCATGAATGCCGCGTTCTTCCCCAGCGTCCGCGAGTACTCGCGACGTTACGGACTTGACGCCGAACGAATGCGTCGCTTGCCGGAGCACGCGATCGTCATGCACCCGGGACCGATGAACCGCGGACTTGAGATCACCGCAGAGGTCGCCGACTCGCCACGTGCGGTCATCGTCGAGCAGGTGAAGAACGGCGTGAGTGTTCGCATGGCAGTGCTCTACCTGCTGCTCAGCGGCAGCGACTCAGCTCTTACTGGCCAGCTCGTCCCCGAGGAGGTGGCGCTGTGAGCGGGGGTGAGCGGCAACCACGATTCCTGATCAAGGGTGCGTCCATTCTCGGCAAGGAACCTGCCGACCTTCTGCTTTCTGACGGCGTTATCGCCGAGGTCGGAAAGAGCGTGTCTGCGGCCGGCGCCGAGGAAGTCGATGCCTTCGGACTGATTGCGCTCCCTGGTCTGGTTGACCTCCACACCCACCTCCGTGAGCCTGGCCGCGAAGATGCTGAGACAGTCGCATCTGGTTCGGCTGCTGCCGCCGTTGGTGGCTACACGGCGGTCCACGCCATGGCGAATACCGAACCGGTTGCCGATACCGCGGGTGTTGTCGAACAGGTCTGGCACCTCGGTCGTCGGACAGGTCTCTGCGACGTGTATCCAGTTGGTGCAGTGACGGTCGGACTTGCCGGCCAGGAGCTCGCCGAGCTTGGAGCCATGGCTGAGTCAGCAGCACAGGTCACCGTGTTCTCTGATGATGGTCACTGCGTCAGTGACGCAGTACTCATGCGACGCGCGCTTGAGTATGTGAAGGCGTTCGACGGTGTCGTTGCCCAACATGCGCAGGAACCGCGCCTCACCGAGGGCGCCCAGATGAACGAGGGGCCAGTGTCGGGGGTGCTCGGGCTTGGTGGCTGGCCGGCTGTCGCGGAAGAGTCCATCATCGCCCGCGACGTGCTGCTCGCCGGCCATGTCGGCTCACGGCTGCATGTCTGTCATGTCTCGACGGCAGGGTCAGTGGAGATCTTGAGATGGGCGAAGGGCAAGGGTATTGCCGTGAGCGCAGAGGTCACGCCACATCACTTGCTGCTGACCGACGAGATGGTTCGAACGTACGACCCGCGTTACAAGGTCAACCCGCCGCTGCGTACGCAAGAAGACGTTGACGCATTGCGCCAAGGCCTTGCCGACGGCGTCATTGACGCCATAGCGACCGACCACGCGCCGCACAGTCTTGAAGACAAGGACTGTGAATGGGAAGCCGCGGCGATGGGCATGGTCGGGTTGGAAACAGCACTCGCAGCAGCCGCCTGCGCGATGATCGAGTCAGAGCTGCTCGACTGGGCCGGGCTGGCCGACCGCATGTCGGTGCGCCCTGCGCAGATCGGCCGCCTGACCGATCAGGGCCGACCGCTGGACGCCGGCGAACCAGCGAACCTGGTGCTCATCGACCCGCGGGCGCGGTACGTCGTCGACCCCACCGAGTTCGCCTCGCGCAGCCGCAACTCGTCGTTTGTCGGGACAGAGTTTCGGGCGAGACCGGTGGCCACCTTTCTTCGGGGATCTCTGACCGCGCAAGACGGCAAGGTCTGTTGATGACCCGGCTGTGGCTGACGGTGCTGGTTGTCGCCGTGATCTGCGCAATCTTCCTGCTCATGCGTGCGGGATGGCGTCACCGTGTCGAGCGCCAGCACGATATCCCCGCGCTGCCCATCGCCCCCGAGCCACCGGCCCACGTTTCGTGGACGTCTGCGACGTATGTGGGTGCCACGCGCGCAGGTGAATGGCTGGACCGAATCGTGGTGAGCACACTTGGCGTCGCCGATGAGGCCCTTGTCGCGGTAGCGCAGAACGGAGTTTGGGTGCGCCGCGCTCACAACCCCGATATCTACCTCGAGCGTCGCCGCGTCCGCGGAGTCAGATACGACAACGCGATCGCGGGAAAGGTGCTCGAGCCGGGCGGGATGCTTGTCATCACGTGGGACCACGGGGGCACGCTGCTGGACATCGGGCTTCGCGTACACGATCCGTACTCGGCGCAGTCCCTGCGGCAGCTACTCCAGGGGGTTGCGTCGTGACTGCCGCCTCAACCTCGCGAGAGTCCGCGCTGTTGGTCCTTGAGGACGGCCGCTCGTTCGTCGGCTCAGCATTCGGCGCGCGGGGTGAGACGTTCGGCGAGGCGGTGTTCTGCACCGGGATGACCGGTTACCAAGAGACGCTGACTGACCCGTCGTACCGCGGGCAAGTCGTTGTGCAGACCGCACCGCAGATCGGTAACACCGGCGTCAACGAGGAAGACCAGGAGTCTGACGAAATCTGGGTGAGCGGTTACGTCGTCCGTGACCCGTCGCGCACTAGCTCGAGCTGGCGCAGCACTGGCTCGCTTGAAGAAGCACTCGTCGCATCCGACATCGTCGGGATCGCAGACATCGATACGCGCGCATTGACCCGTCACCTCCGAGAACGGGGCGCCATGCGAGTTGGCATCTCGAGTACCGAGGCTGACGCCAGTGCGCTGCTTGCGCGTGTTCTTGAGAGCCCACCCATGGAGGGCGCCAATCTCACTGACGCTGTTTCGACTCGCGAGCCGTACGTTGTTGCCGCGACAACAAGTCGACGCTTCACAGTGGCGGCGGTCGACCTTGGCATCAAGGCCATGACGCCGCGGATGCTGGCAGCGCGAGGCTGCGAGGTCCACGTCATGCCCGCGTCGGCGACGATTGAGGACCTAGAAGCGGTGAGCCCCGACGGTGTCTTCTTCAGCAACGGGCCAGGAGACCCAGCAGCGGCAGATGGTGCGGTCAGCTTGATGCGGGCCGTGCTGGATCGCCGTATTCCGACGTTCGGAATCTGTTTCGGCAACCAGATTCTGGGTCGCGCCTTGGGGTTTGACACCTACAAGCTCAAATACGGACACCGTGGGATCAACCAACCAGTCCAAGACCGGCAGACCGGCAAGGTCGAGGTCAGCGCACACAACCACGGGTTCGCCATTGACGCGCCACTAAATGGTCCGACCGCGACGCCTTATGGACGCGTGGAGGTCAGCCACATCTGCTTGAACGACGATGTCGTTGAGGGGCTGCGGTTGCTCGACCGGCCGGCCTTCAGCGTGCAGTACCACCCAGAGGCCGCAGCTGGACCACATGATTCGGCGTACTTGTTCGACCGGTTCGTCGAGCTCATGGATCGCGAGTCTGGGGAGGCTGCCTGATGCCTCGACGCGACGACATCAGCTCGGTATTGGTCATCGGCTCTGGGCCGATCGTCATTGGTCAGGCCGCCGAGTTTGACTACTCGGGTACGCAGGCGTGCCGGGTACTCCGCGAGGAGGGCCTGCGGGTGGTGCTCGTTAACAGCAACCCGGCCACGATCATGACTGACCCCGAGTTCGCCGACGCCACATACATCGAGCCCATCACTCCAACGATCGTCGAGAAGATCATCGCTAAGGAACGCCCTGACGCGTTGCTCCCGACCCTTGGTGGCCAGACCGCGCTCAACACGGCGATTGCGTTGCATGACAGCGGCGTTCTTGAGAAGTACGGCGTTGAGCTGATTGGTGCTGACTTCGATGCAATCCAGCGCGGTGAGAACCGCGAGATGTTCAAGCAGGTAGTGGGCACTGTCGGGGCTGAGGTCCCCAGGTCGACCATCTGCCACTCGCTGGAAGAGTGTCTCGGCGCTGTCATCGACCTGAAGTATCCGGTCGTGGTTCGTCCGTCGTTCACGATGGGCGGTGCTGGTTCCGGCATGGCTTACGACGAGGAAGACCTGCGACGAATAGCGGGCGAGGGCCTGGCTGCTAGCCCAACCAGCGAGGTTCTGCTTGAGGAGTCGGTCCTCGGGTGGAAGGAGTACGAGCTGGAGTTGATGCGGGACCGCAACGACAACGTCGTTGTCATCTGCTCGATCGAAAACCTCGACCCAATGGGTGTGCACACCGGTGACTCCATCACCGTGGCGCCGGTGATGACGCTGACCGATCGCGAGTACCAGCGGATGCGAGATGTGGGTATCGCCATCATCCGAGCGGTGGGGGTGGATACCGGCGGCTGCAACATCCAGTTCGCCGTCGATCCACGTACTGGCCGGCTCGTGGTGATCGAGATGAACCCGCGGGTTTCTCGCTCCAGTGCGTTGGCGAGCAAGGCGACCGGGTTCCCGATTGCAAAGATCGCAGCGAAGCTGGCTGTCGGCTACACGCTCGATGAGATCCCCAACGACATCACGCGTCGAGCGGACGGGGGCAGCACGCCGGCCGCCTTCGAGCCGACGCTGGACTACGTCGTGGTGAAGGTGCCGCGGTTCGCCTTCGAGAAGTT
>JAJKIB010000183.1 GCA_021154745.1 Mycobacterium sp. | reverse complement strand
GTGCAGGCCGCAGACGATCTCGGTGCGATCTGGGGTTGGCCCGGAGGTTTGCGGCTGGCGGTCGACAACCTGGTGCGCAACGCGGCGACGCATGCGCAGGCGACCCGGATCGTGTTGGCGGCACGCCGCCATGACCACACCTTGACGATCGTCGTCGACGATGACGGCCGCGGTTTACCGGAGGACGAGCATCAGACGGTGCTGGGCCGGTTCTCCCGGGGCAGCAATGCGGCGCCCGGCGGCTCGGGGTTGGGCCTGGCGCTGGTGGCACAGCAGGCGGCGTTGCACGGCGGGCGCATCGAATTGTCCAACGGACCGCTGGGCGGCTTGCGCGCGACGTTGACGATCTCGACTTCGCCTGAGCCGCCTGCGAATTCAGATTAGCTGTCAGCCACGCCGGAAGAACGCGGCCGCGGCGCGCCAACCCACCAGCAGCACCGCGGTCGAGATCGATGCCACCACCACAAAGCTCGTCGATACACCCGCGGATGTCGCCTTGCGCAACAGCATTCCGATCACGACGGTGCACACCCACACCACCACACCGGTGGGGATGACCGTGAACGGCCTGCGCCACCCACCGATCAGCAGCCAGCCGACGCCGGTGCCGGCCAGAAACGGCCACGCGGTCTGCGCGATCCCTGCCACGGTCAAGCCTTCGGCGTGACTTCGGCGTCCGATCGTGCAGAACACGATCACGCACACGATGTCGGCGAGCAGTGCGATCAGCGACCGCCGCACCCGCCGGCGGGTGTCACTGACCGGCATATCTCATCACATCCAAAACCAGTGGGCTGACGGCAGATTCGTCGCATGCTATTGGTCGGGCTCGGGGTCGTGGCGCATCTCGGGGTCGGGGCTGAACTGCGGTGGCTGCTCGACGTCGGCGGTGGCGTCGGGGTCGATGTCCTTCTCGGTGCGGAACATGAAGAAGAACACCACCCAGCCGATCGTGGAGATGAAGATCCAACTGATCAACCGATAGATGAGCATCGCGGAGATGGCCGATGCCAGCGTCATGCCGGACGACACCAGGCCGGGCACCAGCACCGCCTCGACCACCAGCAGACCGCCCGGCATCAACGGGATCGACCCGACGGCGCGGGCCGCCGCGTACGCCACCGTCACACCCGCCAGTGACGGATGTCCGCCGGTGGCGTAGCAGGCTGCCAGCAGACACGCGACGTCGGCAATCCAGTTGAACAGCGACCAGCCGAACGCCCCGCCGAGTTCGCGCCGGGACAGACTGACCGATTCCAGTTGGGACAGCGTCTCGCGCCACTTGTCCAGGCCGGTGTCGGCGGGCTTGCCGCGCAGCGAGTTGAACCACGACAGCACGCGCACCCCGATGCCGTCGATGAGTTCCGGGCGGGTCGCCACCGCCTGCGCCAATAGGACCAGCGCGATGAACCCGCCAAGCGAGAAGATAAGCGACAGAGGGTTTTTCGTCGCACCGAGCATGAACGCGCCGCCTAGACCGAGCAGCGCCAGCCCGACCACCTGAAGCGCACCCGACATCACCAGCTGCCACGACGCCACCACCGGTGACGCGCCCCAGATCCGCTGTTGGCGGTAGATGAACGTGGCCGACAGCACCGGACCACCCGGCATCGTGGTGGACAGCGCATTGCCCGCGTAGAACGCCGCCTCCGAACGCCACTGCTTGACTTTGACCCCGGCCGACCTCAGCAGCGTGCGCTGGATCTGCGCGAAGCTGTGCATCGACGACATCGCGGCGACGACCGCAGCCAGCACCCACCACCAGTTCGCCGAGTACAGGCTCCTCCACGCCTTGGCGAGCTGGTCCCACACAAGGGTGAGCTCGACCGTCAGCACGATGACCGCGATACCGATGATCACCCAGCGCAGCCACCAGTACTTGCCCCTGGTAGGGCGCTCCTGGCTGCGAGCGTTGCTCGCGGGTGCGTCGTAGGACACGCCCATAGGTTAGCGGTGCAACTAGCACGGATAATGTCGGTAATGCAAGGCGCGCCGAGGCCGATTCGCGAGATTGTCAGTGATGCCCCGGCCTGCAGTTACGCTACCGGCATGCCAGCGGGCCCTCCCCTTGATTCAGTCGCTGACGACTCTGTGACTCCATTGATTCGCAAGTCGGCCGCATGGGCGTGGCGGCTGCTGGTGATATTCGGGGCGATCGTCGCGCTGGTGTGGGCGGTGAAGCGGCTCGAGTTGATCGTGGTTCCCGTCGCGCTGGCGACGATGCTGGCCGCGTTGCTGTTGCCGGTCGTTGACTTCCTGGACCGGCGTGGCGCACCGCGTGGCGGCGCCGTTGCACTGGTGTTGCTCGGCGGCATCGCCGTGGTCGGCGGGATCCTCACGTTCGTCGTCAGCCAGTTCGTCCAGGGCGCTCCGGCGCTGGCCGACCAGGTGAGCACAAGCATCAAGGGTGTGGGCGATTGGCTGACCCACGGCCCATTGCACATCAACCAGCAACAGATCGATCAGATCCGCAAGTCCGCGATCGACGCGCTGCAGAACAACCAGGAGAAATTGACCAGCGGGGCGCTGTCGACGGCGGGCACCCTGACCGAGATCGTCACCGGCGCGCTGCTGGTGTTGTTCACACTCATTTTCGTGCTGCACGGCGGCCGTAACATTTTCGCGTTCATCACCAAGGTCTTCCCGCAGCCCGTGCGCGAGCGCGTACGCGACGCCGGCCGGGCGGGCTTTCATTCGTTGATCGGTTATGTGCGAGCGACGTTTTTGGTCGCCCTCGTCGATGCGGCCGGCATCGGGACCGGTCTGGCGATCATGGGTGTGCCGCTGGCCTTGCCGTTGGCGTCGCTGGTGTTCCTCGGCGCGTTCGTCCCGCTCGTCGGCGCCGTCGTCGCCGGCTTCCTCGCGGTGATCGTCGCACTCATCGCCAAGGGACTGCTCTACGCGCTGATCACGCTCGGCTTGATCATCGCCGTACAGCAGCTGGAAGGCCACGTGCTGCAGCCCCTCGTGATGGGCCGCGCCGTCTCGATCCATCCGCTGGCGGTGGTGCTGGCTATCGCGGGCGGCGGCGTGCTGGCCGGCATCGTCGGTGCCCTGCTGGCCGTGCCGACGGTCGCGTTCCTCAACAGCGCGGTGCGGGTGCTGCTGGCGCCCGAACCCGCGGCCGAGCAAGCCGAGTTGGAGGCCGAAAGCGGCCCGGTCGTCAAGGCCGAAGCCGACGACGTGAATGACGGAGCCGCAGGGACATAGCGCCGAAATAAGGTCAGTGTCAGTCTGATCTCGCGCCGGCGTCGCCCTCCTAGAGCCGGCCTTCGCGCCGCAGGAGATCCTGCGCGCTCAGCCCGCCCCCGCGACGCTTGCGCTCGTCGTCTTCGCGGGTGTCGAGCTTCTCGGTCGCCGGATCGGCGTCCTGTTTCCGTGGCGTCGGAATGGCGGTCGTCGCGTCGGGATTCTGCGGCCGCGGACGTCCCCTGCCATCCGGCGGGATCCCCTGCGCAGGAATCGCGGTAGTCGGCTCGTTGCCGGGTTGCGTGCGAGGCTGCCGCTGGCGTTGTTCGGGTATCGCCCGGGTGGCGTCCGCCGACGGCCGCGCAGGGGGCGGCACCGGTGGCCCACCTGCGGCGGGCGCCGAGCCGCGCAATTCGCCCAGCCACGACTCGATTTCGCGCTCCTCACGTGGCGCCGCAGAAGGTGGAGGAGGCGCGGGTCGGTACGTCCGCTGGGTCCGCTGAGTGTCACCCGCGGGCGGGTGGTTGACCCGGGCGGTCGCATTGTTCACCACATTGCGGACCGCGTTCTTGGCCATCGACAGCCGCGTGGTCTGTGGCTCGTCAGCAGACGCAGCCTGCGGGCGTGCCGTCGGGATCCGCGTCGTGCCCGCCCCGGACGGGGCGTTGGCCCGCGGCGGGGTCGCGATCCGCGTCGTCGCGCCCGGCCGTGACGAACCCTCGGCGGCCGGGTGGGTCGGGTCGTGCGGAGGCCTTGGCCGGGGCGTCGGCCCACCTGCACCGACCAACGCTTCCGGAATTTCACTGCCATCGCGCACCGCAGGACGCTTGCGCTCGTCGGGCAGTTCGGTCTCGCCGAGGCCGAGTCGTTCCTGGAGGCGCTTCATCCAGCGCGGCGCCCACCAGCAGTCGTCGCCGAGCAGCTTCATGATCGCCGGCACCAGGAACATCCGGACCACGGTGGCGTCCAGGAGCAGAGCGATGAGGAGGCCGAACGCCAGGTACTTCATCATCACCAGGTCGGAGAACACGAACGCGCCGGCCACGACGGCCAGGACCAAGGCGGCGCCGGTGATCAGCCGGCCGGTGGTCGCCGTGCCGATGCGGATGGCCTCGGTGGTGGACATGCCACGCTCACGGGCCTCCACCATGCGGGAGACCAGGAACACTTCGTAGTCGGTCGACAGGCCCCAGATCACCGCGATGATCAGCCCGATCATCGGTGCCATCAGCGGCTGCGGGGTGTAGTTCATCAGGCCGGAGCCGTGGCCGTCGACGAACATCCACGTGAGCACGCCCATCGTCGATCCCAGTGTCAGCGCGCTCATCACCGCGGCCTTGATCGGCAACACCACCGACCCGAAGGCCAGGAACATCAGGATCGTCGTCGTGGTGATCAGCAGCACCACCATCAACGGCAGCTTGTCGAACAGGCTGTGGATGCTGTCCTGTTCCAGCGCGGGAGTGCCGCCGATCGACACGGTGACCCCACGCGGCGGTGGGATAGCGCGAAGCGCCTTGATCTGCGTTGCGGCGTCATTGCGGTTGACGAGACCGTTCTGAATCACCCTCACCGACGGATCCTTCGACGCGCCGTCGAGGTACGGCCGTTCCTTCCACATGTTGGCCGTGTCGTTGTCCGGCTCGATGAACCCGGGAATCTGCATCGCCTTGTTTCGCACTTCGGCGATCTGTTGATCGGTGATCGGCTGACCGTTGTCGCTTTCCATGACGATGGTCAGCGGTTCGGTGCGGAAACGGGGGAAGATCTTGTCGAACTCCTGCTGCGCCTGGCGTACCGAGTTGTCGGGCGGCAGGTACTTCTCGCTGATGCCGCCGAGGGCGAGCTGTCCGAGCGGGATAATCAGCAGGATCAGAACGATGACGATGGGGACGGCGAATGCGATGGGCCGCTTCATCACCCGGTTGACCAGCTTGCCCCAGAAGCCTTGTTCGACTTCTGCGCGGGTCTTGGTCTTCTGCGTCTTGTTTGCCAGCCAGGTCAGGTACACCCGCATTGGCTTCCAGTTGCGGAAGAACGGGACCCGTAGCAGCGTGCGCACGCCGAGCGCGTCGACGTTGGGGCCCAGGATGGCCAGCGCCGCGGCCAGCACCGTGATCGACAGAATCGCCGCAAGCATGACCGAGGCGATGATCGCGTAGGTGATGGACTTGAGGAAGCCCTGCGGGAACAGCAGCAGCGGCACCGACGATGCCACCAGGATCACGGCGGAGAACATGATCGTGCGGCCCGAGGTCATCACCGTTCTTCGGACCGCGGCCTCGGTGTCGTAGCCCTCGGCGATCTCCTCACGGAACCGGCTCACCATGAAGAGGCCGTAGTCGACCGCGATGCCTAGTCCCATCAGAGTCACCACAGGCTGGGCGAAGAAGTGCACCGGGATGAACTCAGCGATGAGCCGCATGATGCCGAGCGCGCCCGCGATGGTCAGGCCGCCGATGATGCCCGGGAGGGCGGCCGCCACCACGCCGCCGAACACGAAGAACAGCACCACGCACACCAGCGGGATGGCGGCGACCTCGGCGCGCCTCTGGTCGTCACCGATGGTGCCGGTCAATTCGGCCGCCAGCGGCTGCAGGCCGGCCAACCTCACGTCGACGCCCTCGTCTTTGACGCTGAGCAGGTCGTCCTTGACCTTCTTGTAGTTGGTCAGGATCGCGTCATCGTTGTCGCCCTTGAGCTGGATGGACATGAACGCGTGCTGTTTGTCCGCGTCTGACATGTTCTTCAGCACATCGGGACTCTTGAAGTAGCCGATCGAACGCAGGATCTCGTCGGGGTGGTCCTTCTCGACCTTGGCGAGGTTGTCGATGATCTTCTTCTGGAACGCCGGGTCGTCGACGGTCTTGCCCTCGGGCGCCGTGTAGACCCCGATGATGTGGCCCGACGTATCGCGGCCGTACGCCTTGTCCGCGACCACCGAGGCGTGCACGGACTGGCTGCCGTCGTCGTAGAAGCCGCTCTGCGTCACGTGACTACCGAGGCTGATGCCAAAGACGCCGCCACCCAGGCACAGTGCGACCATGACACCGATGACTATGTATCGGTACCGGTACACCGTTCGACCCCACCAGGCGAACACGTAGGCTCCTTACTAAATCTTGGTCTTGGCTACCCGCGCTTTTCCAGTTGTCTACACGCGCGACGTCAGTAGCGAGGACAGCGGCCGGAACGGCTGCAGCCAAGCCCCCTGCTCGGGCAGCGAATCAAGGCCGATTCGCGGTAGCGGCTCCCGGAAAACACCAGGAATGTCTTCCAGGTCGACGAACTCCAAGGTATCCGACGCTAATGCCCAACTGGCATGTTCGCGAAATCCCAGCACCTGGACGGGCACACCGTCCCGGGCGATCTCCTCCAGCGGCAGTTTGAACGCCTGCCCGTCGGCCGAAGCCACCAGTACGCTCGCCAGCCCCTCGCCGCGGCGCAGCGCGATGTGGTTGAGCATGTCGCTGTCGACGTCGCTGTCCTCGTCGATCTTCGGTTTCGCGAAGACCGCGAAGCCCACGTTACGCAACGCCTCCACCCACGGGCGAACGACGTCGGCGCTACCTGCGGCGATGTTGGTGAAGACGGTGGCTTCGGGCTCCAGCGAGACGTCGGGGCGCTCGGCGGACAGCTCCGCCGTGCGTGACAGCAGCCACCGGCCGAGGGCGTCGAATCGTGGCCGGTGCGCGGCGGTGGGCCGGCCGCCGAGGATCGAGCCGAGGCCCATGTCCAGATTGGGCGCGTCCCAGACCAGCAGCACCCGCGCCGTCGCCTCTGCCGGCTCCACCGTCGGTGGGGGTACTTCTTCTATGTGACGGATGTCTTCGGTCAGGCTCATGGCCGTTTCTCCCAGAGCAATTCGGCAACGGCGCTGCCCGCGTGCTGGGCCTTGCCTTCGTACTTGGTCACGGGCCGCTGCACCGAAATCGGCAGCGTGTCCGATGCGGCGACGCGGCGCAGTCGCGGTTCCGCATCGCCGACCTCTGCGATCTGTTCCGCGTATCCGGCATGGTCGGTGGCGGCGTGCAACACGCCGCCGGTGAGCAGCCGATCGGCGATCAGCGCGACGGTCGCCGGTTGCAGCAGCCGGCGCTTGTGGTGGCGGGCCTTCGGCCAGGGGTCGGGGAAAAACACCCGCACGCCGGTCAGTGAGTCGGGCCCGAACATGTGCTCGAGCACGTCAACGCCGTCGCCGCGGACCAGCCGGACGTTGGTGATGCCTTCGCGGTCGATGGCGCTGAGCAGCTGCGCCAGCCCGCGCCGGTAGACCTCGACCGCGACGACGTCCAGGTGCGGTTCGGCCTTCGCCATGGCCAGTGTCGAGACTCCGGTTCCACTGCCGATCTCCAGCACCACCGGTGCCGAGCGGCCGAACCAGGACTCGGTGTCGAGCCGTGGCGCGGGTCCGTCGGCGTCGCGTGCGTGCATGCCCATCTCGGGCCACCGCCGCTCCCACGTGGCCTGTTGGCCGCCGGACAGCGTCGAGCGACGGGTGCGGAAGCTGGTGACGCGCGGATGCAAATGCGGCTCGGCGACGGGCCTGGGCGTTTGCATCCGTCCATGGTCGCTCATCGAGGCTTGAGTACCCGCATCGTGGTACAGATTGATACCCAACAGTTGCCTTCGACTGGTACTGGGGACAACCGTTCGCGATGTGCCCGTGAAGGTGCCAACATGCACCGTGGGAACCGGGTTTCACCCGCGTGGGTAAATGGAAGGCCACCAGATTTTCGCTGACGCGCTGGCGCGATTCGCTGAGCAGCACCACAATCCGCGGTTGACGCCGATCATTCGTCACATCGCCGCTCCTTTGTGCGTTGCTGTTCTCGGTCGTGACGGGGTGGGACGGGGCACGGTCGCGGCGGCGCTGGCCGCGTCGGGGATGACGGTGACCGCCGACGCGACGGCCGCGGACGTGCACGTCCTGGTGATCGCCGAGGCCCTCAAGCCCGAGGACCGCGCGCGGCTGGCGGCGGCCGACAGGCCGATGCTGACAGTGCTCAACAAGGCCGACCTGGCGGGTCTCGGCGACGGCGGCCCGTTGACGCGGGCGCATCGCCGCGCCGCCGACTACCGGGCGCTGACCGGGGTGCCGACGGTGCCGATGGTCGCCTTGCTGGCAACCGCGGACCTGGACGAGGAGCTGATGTCGGCGCTGCGCGTGCTGGTCACCGAGCCCGCGGACTTGACGTCGACGGACGCGTTCGTGGGCAGCAGCCATTCGCTGCGGCCGGAGCTTCGGCGACGACTGCTCGCCACGTTGGACCGGTTCGGCATTGCCCGCGCAGTTCTGGCGCTGGCCGAGGGCGCCGACGGTGCGACGGTGTCGGCGGTGGCGCGACAGGCGAGCCAGCTCGACAGGGTCGTCGAGCACATCGAGGCGGCAGGCGCATCGGTGCGTTATCTGCGGGTGCGGTCGGCGATCACCGAATTACGCTCTCTGGCAGTGCAATCCGACGATGATCGGCTGATGCAGTTCCTGTCGACCGACGAAACTGTTCTCGCGGTGATGGCGGCCGCGGTGGACGTGGTCGAGGCGGCAGGAGTCGAGGTCGACCGCGGCGACGACGCGGCGGCGCATCTGCGTCGCGCCGTGCACT